>CADFKY010000158.1 GCA_902834965.1 Veillonellaceae bacterium | reverse complement strand
ATTTATCATAATTAAAAATAAAACATAGTCGACTTTTAGTCATACATGGTATGATAAAAAAGACATTTTGTAGAAAGGATGTGTGATGATGTCGATTTTCTCTCCAGCTCCTCATATTGAACGATTACCAGAGGGGCAAATCGATTCCACCTACAAACGTCTTCGCAAAGAAGTCTTTGCAGGTACTTTTATTGGTTATGCTACATTCTATTTGATCCGCCAAAACTTTAGTTTGGCTGTTCCGTACATGATTGCTGAGTACGGTTACACTAAAGCGGATCTTGGTATTGTCATGACCCTCTTATCCGTAGCGTACGGCGTAAGTAAATTTGTCATGGGTAATGCGTCTGACCGCTCTAACCCAAAATACTTCTCCACAGTAGGTCTATTGCTCAGTGCTTTAGTTATGTTATTATTCGGCACCTTACCTGGTGTTTTAAGCAGTATTCCTATCATGTGCGTGCTCGCCTTCTTAAATGGTTGGTTCCAAGGCATGGGCTATCCTCCATATGCGAAAAATATGGTAACTTGGTTCTCCCGTTCTGAACGCGGCGCTTGGTGGTCCTGGTGGAACGTATCCCACAACCTTGGTGGCGGTATCATCGCACCCCTTGCTACGTTAGGTATCTATCTATTTGGTACATGGCATAGTATTTTCTTCTTCCCTGCTCTTATTTCTATCGTGTTAGCTGTGGTTACATTCTTCTTGTTGAAAGATACACCTCAATCCTGTGGCTTGCCACCTATCGAAGAATACAAACACGAACCAGTAGCAGCTGAAGTAAGCGATGAAAATAAAACTACTTTCAAAGAAATCTTCTACAAATATATTTTGCATAACAAATACTTATGGTATCTTGCAATTGCAAATATCTTTGTATACTTCATCCGTTATGGCGTAGTAAGCTGGGCTCCTACTTATTTGACAGCTGTAAAAGGCTTTACAAAAGAAGGTTCCCGTTGGGCTTACTTCTTATACGAATGGGCTGGTATTCCAGGCATGCTCGTAAGTGGCTACTTGAGTGACCGTGTATTCCGTGGTCGTCGTGCACCAGCTACTATCTGCTTCATGCTATTCGTTATCTTGGCGATCCTCGTTTACTGGTTCAACCCAGCAGGCAATATCCTTATCGATAACTTAGCACTTATCGCTATCGGCTTCCTCATCTACGGTCCTGTTATGATGATCGGCCTTCAAGCAGCAGACATGGTACCACGGGTAGCAACAGGTGGTGCTACTGGTCTTACAGGCCTTCTTGGTTACCTCATCGGTTCCGCTGGTGCTGGTGCCTTCATGGGTCTCATGGTTGACCTTTATGGTTGGGATGGCGGCTTCGTAGCCCTCGTTGGTGCATGTATCCTCGCTATCGTATTCCTACTTCTCACACTTGGTGATAAATCCCAAGCAAAAGAACAGTAATCTACAACTAAAAGTTGTTTGAACACAAAAATCCCCTAGTAACACATCGTTACTAGGGGATTTTATTATGTCTAAAACTATACACTGCACTACATTCTATGCTACGCATAAAGAACTATTGAGAACTTTCAAATTATACACGAGACCAAGTCGCGCCAATCCATGCAACGCAACAGCCGTAACAGGATCCATGAAGCCAAATACACCAGCACCGATAATGGCGATATGGAATACAATGGACACGATGAGTAAACCTAAATGAGACTGCTTTGTTCCTTTTGAAAGCTCTGATACGGGAGATGCATCATCCACAAGAGAGCCCATCATGAGCGCCACTAAGATAAGCTCCAAGGAACACGGGCATAGTACCAATAACAAGGTTACGGTATGTATGAAATCCTGTGTCAATGCAAAGGAACCCATAGATAATAGCAATACAGCCACAACAATAACAGATGAATAATTGTTAATGCCCTGACGCATAGCAACGAGTTGAGATGGCATGGCAGGAAGCATATCATCATCTAAGGTATAATGTGACTCGCCTGTGATAAGCTGTTCCAAGAAAAAGCCAGCCTGTACGATGAGGCCCACATAGGCCGCCGTATGATAATCGCCAATGGAAATGAGCGCTACCATGGCCACAACAATAAGGAAATTAGCATGGATCTCTAAATGCTTCAAAATACTTTGAACGCTATTAATGAGCAGCGGCAAACCACAAACGAGAACCGTCACCCAAGCCAAGTCAATAACAGGATTGAATGACTCTGTGATGGCATCTATTAGAATAAATAAAACACCTAGCGCTAAAATAGCACCTTGTGTGAATAACGACACCTGCGCCGATAAAGACTGTAAAAATTTCATATAGACCTCTATACACTAGAACCGGCCTTACTTACTCCGGAAATAAAACAAAAACAACACAATATTAATTCAGAACTCTCTATACCTAAATTAATTCAAAACCCTATGAACCTAAATTATTTGATAAATCTATGTACCCATAGGGGTATATCTACAATGTAACCATTATACAAAATATGCGAATTATATACAAATCATTTTTTTCGATAAATGATAAAGAACTACAATTTCTTTATGTAGTACCAAAAGAATAAATTTATAAAAATGACTTC
>CADFKY010000157.1 GCA_902834965.1 Veillonellaceae bacterium | reverse complement strand
AACTCTTCAGCACCTTGAGAATAAAGTGTAGCACCAAGGATTAAATCGTTATCTGCATTTACTACAATTTTAAAAGCACCTTTTAAATAGTCGTTTACATGAGCTCTTGGCATGGTAGCTACGAGCATTTCTTTAGTTTTAACTGTATATCCTTTGTTGATAGCTTCTTCTTCTGTGAGACCTACACGAGCCAGTGGAGGGGTTAAGAATGTTGTGTAAGGAATATTTTTGCGATCTTTTAATGTGTATTGGCCATTTCCTGTAAGTGCACCAAATACAATGCGGAAGTCATCGAGAGAAATATACGTAAATTGAGGACCACCGTTTACATCGCCTACTGCATATACACCAGGAACGGAGCTTTCACACGTATCATTAACTACGATAGCGCCCCGTTCATTAGTGGTGATATCAGTATTTTCTAAACCGATATTTGTAGTATTTGGTCTGCGACCTGTAGCATAGAGAACAGCGTCAAAGGTATAGTTTTGATTATTAGCAGTGATAATAGGCTTGTTGCCGTCATTAGATACAGAATTTAGTGTAACAGAGTTTAAAATAGTAATGCCTTGTTCTGCTAAGTATTCATTAGCTAATTCTTGAACGATAGGTTCTTCGCGTTTTAAAATGTTAGCCTCAATATTGAATACAGTAACTTTTGTACCTAGTTTAGCGTATAGGCTAGCAAATTCTAGGCCAATAGGACCGGCACCAATAATACCTAATGTACTAGGTTGAGGGGATAAATGTTGAATTTCTGTACTATTATAGAAACCTGATGCGGTATCGATACCATCAATGTTAGGTTTAATGGCTACAGCCCCTGTATTGATGATAATTGTGTCACCAGATAAAACAATTTTATCTTCCCCAGCTGTGACATCGATTTCTTTATTACTAATGAATTCGCCATGTCCAGTATATACATCGACATGTTCATTTGTATCTAACATACCGAAGTTTTTATTACGTAAACGAGATGTAACAACCTCTCGTTGGTTTAGTACTTGATCGTAAGATAAGCCTTTAGATGCGGCCACAATCATCGTCTTAGTAGGAATACATGCAATATTAATGCATGTGCCACCATACATGAGTGGATTTTCTTCAATCATGGCAACGGCTTTGCCCATAGAGCCAAATTTAGCAGCCAATGTTTTACCAGCTTTGCCGAAACCTAGGACGATAAGATCATAATGTTTGGTATTCATACAATACCTCCTATCTTTTATATTGAAAATATTAGATATCCTTATTATAGCATATTTGAGTATATATAAAAGTAAAATATGAAAATAATTATCTATAATTTAGATGTTAAGTATTTTTACTTGACACATCTTTTTTTATACTGTACCATATGTAAAGTAATATGACTTGACAGTGATGGAGGTGGCGAAATGGAAGAACGAGTGCTTATAAGTTTGCTCTTGGATTTCTATGGGCCATTATTGACGGACAAGCAACGCATGTCCTTACAACTTCACCACGAAGACGATATGTCCCTTGGAGAAATCGCTGAGGAACTAGGCGTATCACGGCAGGCTGTACACGATAACTTGCAGCGTGCTCGACACATTTTAAATGATTACGAATCAAAGTTGCACTTGGTAGAACAATATGAACAGCGTGAAGGTTTGCTTTCACAGTTGAAAGAAACCTTGCCTGAAGAGGTTCTAGCTGAAACTAAGGTGCAGAAAGTATTGGCGCAAATGGAGGGATATTATGGCATTTGATAGCTTGTCAGAAAAACTGCAAGAAGCCTTTCAATCCTTAAAAGGGAAGGGCAAAATTACAGAAGATGATGTCAATCTTGCGTTGCGTCAGGTACGTACAGCTTTATTAGAAGCTGACGTTAACTTTATGGTAGCAAAGGACTTTGTTAAGTCCATTAAGGAAAAGGCCCTTGGTGAAGAGGTGTTCGGTTCCTTGAATCCAGCACAAACGGTTATTAAAATCGTAAATGACGAGTTAACGGCGTTATTGGGCGGTACACAAAGTCGTATCATGATTTCCAGTAAGCCACCAACAATTATTATGCTCGTTGGTTTACAAGGTGCTGGTAAAACTACTACAGCTGGTAAATTGGCAGTATACCTTCGCAAACAAGGTAAACATCCAATGCTCGTAGCGGCCGACGTATATCGTCCAGCTGCGATTACTCAATTGCAAGTTGTAGGTAAGCAAATCGATATCCCAGTATTTGCTGATGAAACACCTGGTGCCAATCCAGTAGACATTGCACGCCGCGCTGTAGAGCAAAGCACGCATATGTTGAAAGATGTTGTTATCATCGATACAGCTGGTCGCTTGGCTATAGACGAAGTCCTTATGGATGAGTTATCCAACATTAAAGCCGCTGTTCGACCTCATGAAATTCTACTCGTTGTAGACTCCATGATCGGTCAAGATGCGGTAACAACGGCACAAACGTTTAATGAAAAATTAGGCGTTGACGGTGTTATCCTCACTAAACTCGATGGTGATGCGCGCGGTGGTGCTGCATTATCCATCAAAGCTGTAACAGGCTTGCCAATTAAGTTCACTGGTGTGAGCGAAAAAATGG
>CADFKY010000156.1 GCA_902834965.1 Veillonellaceae bacterium | reverse complement strand
GATTTAATTTCAGTACCTGTCAAAGCAATACCTGCTTCATAGGTTTCATGAATATTAAAATCATGACGCGCCTTACGATTATCAGCAATAAGAGATGGACTAGATTGTTTCGCCATATATACCTCTATCGTTTACGTTTACTTTTAGATTTCTTAGATTGATTGCGCTTCGATGTTTTATTAGATTTCTTACGACTTGATTTGCCTTTACCAGATTTTTTACTGAAAGTATCATATCTAGAATGGCCGGATTTACTGCTATCACGTCGGGAAGATTTTTTACTAGATTTGCCCGAAGATTTACGACCTTTACGACTACCAAAGCTATCTCGACTATTTGCATAGTCAGAACCATTGCGCAATTGTTCTTGAATAGCCATTAGATTATTAACTTCACCTAGTACAAAGTCGATTTGTTTCTTTTCTACATCAGCTTTCACCAATGTAACAGTTACCTTTTCACCTAAGTGATAGGTTTTACCAGTTCTCTTACCTACGAGCACAAAATGTTCTTCATCGAAGAAATAGTAATCATCGTTCATCATGCTCATATGCACGAGACCATCGATACCATTTTCTAACTCTACAAACATCCCAAAGGACGTAATGCTAGAAATAGTTCCTTCAAAGACTTCTCCCACAAATGGAACCATATATTGCGTCTTTTTAAGATCTACCGTATCTCGTTCTGCCTCTGTAGCAACTTGTTCTTGTAAAGAAGAATGTTCTACAGCCCCCACTAAGAATGCTTCGTCTACATCACGTTTAGAATAGCCATTTTTCCAATGCATATCCGCTTTTAAAAGGCGGTGAACCATTAAGTCAGGATATCGTCTAATTGGAGATGTGAAATGCGTATAACATGTGGATGCCAAGCCAAAATGCCCCACATTATTGGTACTATATTTAGCTTGCTGCATGGAACGCAAGGTCATAATTTGAGCTACTTGCTCAATATCTTGCCCTTTTACTACATCTAAGATCTTTTGGAAATCTCGTGGTGTTACACCATCAGTACTAAGTACTAAGTTTTGACCTAAATAATTAAGCACCTTTTGGAATAAATCTAGTTTTTCTTCACTAGGATTCTCATGAATACGATATACCGATGTACGGTGTGTATGCTCTAAATGTGTAGCCACTGTTTCATTGGCAATGAGCATACATTCTTCGATAAGTCGTTCAGCCATGGTACGATCTCGTTTTACGATGCGCAACGGTGTCCCATCATGATCAAGTAATACCTTGTACTCAGGAAAATCAAAGTCCAATGCACCTCTACGACGACGCATTGCATTAAGAATTTTAGAGATTTCTGCTAAATCGCGAAGCATAGGCATAAAGTCTTGTAAATCATCAGGAATAATATTTTCTTCCAGCGCCTTATACACTTCTTTATAACTACAACGACGGCCTACATGGATAATAGATGGTCGAATACGATAATGTACAACCTTACCAGTATGATCAATTTCCATCATACACGTCATGGCATAACGGTCTTCATGAGCATTTAAACTACAAATGCCATTGGATAAAACCTCTGGTAACATCGGTACTACTCTATCAACTAAATATACAGATGTACCACGTTTGTAAGCCTCATTATCAATAGGTTGCCCAGATGTTACATAATGACTAACATCTGCAATATGTACGCCTAATTCATAATTACCATTTGGCAATTTACGACCACTCACAGCATCGTCTAAATCCTTTGCGTCTTCCCCATCGATAGTAACCATTTGTACATCACGAAGGTCCCAACGATCAGGATCCTCATGAATCACAGTATCAATTTTTTTGCTAGCTTTAATGACATCGTCGGGGAAATTAAATGGAATCTTATGATTCGCCATGATGCAGTTAATATCGAGGCCTACATCACCTTTATAGCCAAGAATATCAGTAATAATACCTTCTGGCTTTTTATCACCTTCCGGCCATTTTGTAATTTTGACTAGTACCTTTGCGCCACTACGTGCATCTAATGTATTTTTTAAATCTACAAAGATATCGGTCCCTATACGCTCATCATCAGGGATAACAAAGCCAAAATGTTGTTGTCGGTCATAGGTACCTACAATCGTTTCATTAGCTCGTTCAATAACATCTACGATAATGCCTTCTCGTTTATGCTTTGTAAAGTTAGAAGGTACAATGCGAACTCGAACCTTATCATTGTGCATAGCAGTCCCTTTATTTTGTTCTGCTACATATATATCTTCATCATCAGGCATGATCACAAAGCCATACGACTTACGATAGCCCTTATAAATACCTTCATATTCTTCATGTTGTTGTTCTGCATATTGATATACATCAGGTCGAGAAGATGTTAGGACCCCTTCTCGAGCAAGCATTTTTGCTGAACGAATAAACATCTCAAGATCCTTACCACCTCGAATATGATTATCCATAGCAGCATCTTCAATATGATATGCATGTGGTTGTATAGATTTATAAAAGTCTAATACTTTCTTCTTCAAATCTTCACCTCCTTATTCTGAAAAAAGAAAAAGCCTGCAAAGCAGGCTTTCATCATTAGAATTGATTAATCATTGCCCCTAACACTAAGCTCAACA
>CADFKY010000155.1 GCA_902834965.1 Veillonellaceae bacterium | reverse complement strand
TCTTTCACAAAACGCAATAATACACCGCAAGACGGGGTATCTCAAAAGGAATGGAATACGACTTGGTATGGTGTGCCAATCAAGGGTATGTCTGATGAAGAGTACTTGAGCATCTGGCGTCAGCATAGTAATGTCTTTGAGAACAACGATATCGTTGGTGGCTTCTTTACTAAGAAAGGGGCTACATCAGCGCGTTGGGATAAGACAACACCAAAGTCTTATGCTGAAATGACATCTACAGAGCCTGTTCAATCCGTATTTGAAGCAGAATTCATCATGGATAAGGATCCAACGCATCGCTACAATTTGGCGAGCACCTATGCTCCTATTCAAGGGGAATTTATGGAACAAGGCTTGATGGAACATACAATTCCATCCTTTGAATTACTAAATAAGTCTGGTTCTAGTACAATCAAAGGTGTTAAGCAGTTTATCTCTGGCACAAGTGATATCAGCGTAGCTGAAGGTATTAAATTTGCCTATCCAAAAGGTTTTACCCGTCTAAATGAAAAGGGTAAAATTGCTTTCGCTAAGCATAATGTGCGCCTTGATATTGAATCCTTTACAATCCCCGTACAAGCGGTTAGCACAGGCATGCCTACAATGATGGGCAAACAAATGCTAGGTGATTATTACCTTAAACAATTGGTTGAGGTGAATAAGGCAACCATTACTCGTTATGAAACACATATTATCGATGGTAATGTAATGTTCTACTTGGCAGGTCATATGAAGAATCCTAATACGGCTGATACATCTGCAGCTGCACCAGTATCCTTTGCCGCTACTATTATCTTAGGTAATGAAGGCAATGTAGCCGTGGCTCGTATGATTGGCCCAGCAGGAACTAGCCTTAGCACACCGGAGCTCATCGATGTGCTGGATGGATTCAAATTGACTACTACATTGAATACTAACCAATCATCACAAGTTTTATAATATACACATAATATTCTTTTATTTGTATAAATCTGTATAATTTGTGCTATAATAAAAGAAATCCTCTAGAAAAAGAGGAGTTTTCCTTGATGGTCTAGAATATAATACTATAGGCTAAACGATCTTTGATCATATCCCCTTTGAGGGATTAGAAATAGGAGGGGTTATTATGGTTACCTACAAAACTATTGTCGTACCTACTGATGGTTCTGAAAATGCTAAACGTGCGTTGGAACATGCTCTCGCTGTAGCGGACCGCAACCATGCTGAATTGATTATTGTTCACGTTGCAAATATCGTGTCTGCTATTTCCAATTTCGATCAAACACCAATTTCCGGTGGTTACGTATCTGAACAAATTGCAGAAGATATGGAAGAAACTGGTAAAGAAATTCTTAACGATGTAGTAAAAGAAATTCCTACAGGCGTAAAAGTTAAAAGCGTATTCGAAGTTGGTTCCCCTGGTCCTGCATTATTAGCAGTAGCTAAAAAATATAATGCTGACCTTATCGTAATGGGTAGCCGTGGCCTTGGCCCATTGAAAGGCTTATTCATGGGTAGCGTAAGTAGCTATGTAACTAGTCACTCCACTTGCCCTGTATTGATCATTAAATAATTCATATCCTGTACAGATATGATACAAAAAGAGACTTTGTTGTAACAAAGTCTCTTTTTTATAGCGTAAAAATGATATAATATTTGTATGTATGCCATTTAGGTTTACAAATAAGAACGAAATTAAGTTACATGAGAACAATAAATAAACATAGATAATGGTTTATAAAATGGGGGACTATATGAGCGACAAACAAGAATCATTGCTAAAGCTAGCAGAACTGTTTAAAATCCTGGGTGACCCTACACGCCTTAAAATAGTAGAATTATTATTAGAAAACGAAATGTGTGTAAATCACATTGCAGAAACAATGGGGATGGGACAATCTGCTATTTCTCACCAATTGCGTGTACTCCGTCAAGCAAGACTTGTGACCTATCGCAAGGAAGGTAAAACTGCATACTACTCTCTAAACGATGATCACGTAGAAGGTCTCGTAAGAATGGGTATGGAACACGTATCTCATCAATAGTTATATATTCTTACTATATACTACTTGTCTAGTTTAACTAGGAATGTACAAAACATATATGATATATAACCTCTAACGATTTATACTATAAAAATATAAGAAAAGGAGCCGTTTATACGGCTCCTTTTTGTATAGGTATACTAGTATTAATATAAAGGGAAGAGGTAATAGGCTATCGTAATAAATAGTGGCATAGTTACTGCTGATAGTATGGTTGTACCCATTACAATTTGCGTAGCGTATTCTGGATTGTTTTTCATCTCGATAGCAATAAGGGCCATATTGATGGCTGTTGGTACGCTATAGGTGATGACAATCGTTTGCGCTGCAATCGGGTGCATAGGACCATAGAACATTATAAATAATATAGTAATAACTGCAGCAATGAGAGGACTTACGACGAGACGTAAGGATGTAGCGAGCATAACATCCGCCTTAAAGAAGTTTAATGGCGTTCTGTTAATCTGCACCCCTAAAGCGATCATAGCAACGCCTACAAAGGCATTAGCAAAGATTTTAAGAGGGGCAAAGAAGAATAGACCGTGTAAATCAAATGGTAAGA
>CADFKY010000154.1 GCA_902834965.1 Veillonellaceae bacterium | reverse complement strand
CAACGGGTATGGGAAGAAACTCGATTCCTTTGGGACCCAATGATGATTCAAGGCGAATTTGGTGAATTTATTGGCATCGGTGGTACATTAACGACGCTAGCTGCTATAGATTTAGGTCTTGAAAATTATGATGGTACAAAGGTGCAAGGTCATAAATTAAGTCGTGAAACAGTAGAGGGCATTATTCTAAACTTGCGTTACATGAGTCGCGACGAGAGATTACAGGTAAAAGGTTTACCTGCAGGCCGTGCCGATATCATTGTAGCTGGTGCAGAAATTTTGACGTCCTTTATGGATGCCTATGAGGTTCCTCATGTATTTGTGAGCGATCAAGATGGTATGGAGGCGATGGCCCGTGAATGTGAAAGCACTCGTTCGAACCGTTAATCACACCTTAAAATCGCATAATTTATTTCCAGAAAATAGTCGAATCTTAGTGGCGTGCTCCGGTGGGCCTGATTCAATGGCTCTATTGCACTTATTGAAAGACATTGCCATACATCGGCATACAACGTATGAAATAGGTGTGGCTATCGTAGATCACTGCATTCGTCCTGAAAGCAAGGAAGAGGTTTTGTGGCTCCAACATCAAGTGGAAGCTTTAGGACTACCATTTTATTCTGCTACATTTGATGTGCCTCGCTTGAGCAAGGAACAAAAAACATCTGAAGAAACTATGGGACGTCAAGTACGGTATCAATGGCTTACAGAGGTTGCAAAGTCTGAAAACTATGATTATGTTGCGGTGGCTCATCACAAGGATGATCAAGCAGAGTCGATTCTAGCACATATCATCAGAGGTTCGGGATTAAATGGTTTGGCCGGCATGTCTGTAGTAAGCTCTGAATATGCTACTCCTGTAATTAGACCGCTGTTAGAGGTTACAAAAGAAACCTTATTGGCTTATTTAGAGGTGAAGGGGATTTCCTATTGTGTTGATTGTACGAATGAAGATGTGCGATACCAACGAAATAGGATTCGGCATCGCATTATACCTGAGTTAGAAGCTATTAACCCTAATGTAGTAGATGCTATTGCTAGATTGGGAAATTCCGTACATGAAGATGTATTAGTTATGTCTGATTTAACGGAGCAAGCTTTTGAAAAACTTGTGACTGTAGGTGCTGATGGGGTGAGTTTATCTCGCCGTGCCTTACGACAAGAATCTTTGGCAATACAACGGCGCTTATGGCAGCGCTTAGTGAGTGCTGTGGACTCAGATATAACGCTGACATCAGCTCATCAAGATCAATTACTCGATATTGTTAACACCGGGGAAGAGAAAACTTTCACTATTAAAAGTATAAAAGTAACCGCTCAATGTGATACAATAAAAGTATATTGCGAACATTAATATGAATCGTGGAGGTCATATAGATGCATCAAGATGCAAAAGAGATTTTATATACAGCGGAACAATTACAAGCTCGTGTAGCAGAGTTGGGTAAAGCAATTAGCGAAGACTATAAAAATGAATCTGTCGTGCTTGTAGGGGTATTAAAGGGAGCTGTCGTTTTCTTTACAGACTTAGCACGCGCTATTGATGATAGTGTAGATGTAAGTTTTGACTTTATTTCTTGCTCTAGCTATGGTAGCGGCACAACAAGTACAGGGGTAGTACGAATTTTAAAAGATTTAGATCGCTCTGTAGAGGGTAAGCATGTACTTGTTGTTGAAGATATCGTAGACACTGGTACAACATTACATTATTTATTAGAAAATTTACATGCTCGTGGTGCTAAAAGCGTACGCCTTGCAGCGTTGTTGAATAAACCAGATCGCCGTAAGATGGACGTAAATGTTGACTATGTAGGCTTTATTATTCCTGATTACTTTGTTATTGGTTATGGTTTAGACTACGCAGAAAAATATCGTCACTTACCATATATCGGTATTTTGAAGGAAGAAATGTATCAAAATTAAAAATATGATATAATATATGAGTGCATCTCTCATTGAGATGTACTCAATTCGTTTATACAACTAAAAATTATTATTGAAAGGGGTAATCTTTTGGGTCGATTTACAAAAAATATCGTCCTTTATTTACTTATCATTGCCGCTTTCGTTATCGCCATTGACGCTTTCTCTGGTCAAAGTGCGAATAAATCTGAATTAAGTTACACAGGATTTATTCAACAAGTACAACAGAAAAAGGTTGAGTCCGTAACGATTACCAATGATCATGGTATTAAAGGTAAACTAAAAAATGGAACAGAATTCAATTCTTATGCGCCAAGTGATGAAACATTAATCAAAACATTACAAGATAATGGCGTAGAAATTACAGCAGCCCCACCTGAGCAACCAGCTTGGTGGATGAGCCTGTTAGGTTCTGCTATTCCTATTATCATCTTGGTAGTGTTGTTCTTCTTCATCATGCAACAAACACAAGGTGGCGGTGGCCGAGTGATGAACTTTGGTAAAAGCCGTGCTAAATTGATGGGTGAAGGCAATGTAAAGGTTAGCTTCAAAGATGTAGCTGGCGCTGAAGAAGCAAAACAAGAATTAGAAGAAGTAGTAGAATTCTTGAAGGATCCAGGTAAATTTACAGCTATCGGTGCTAAAATTCCGAAAGGTGTATTGTTAGCGGGACCTC
>CADFKY010000153.1 GCA_902834965.1 Veillonellaceae bacterium | reverse complement strand
CTACAGTAGGGGTATTAACCATTACTTCTCAAAGTGTAAGAACAGCACTCTTTGGAATGGACCAGTTGCGAGCAGATATGAAGCAACTCAATGATGAGGTGGCTGCTAAGACACAAGAGCTCATTCGAGGTCAAGCATTGCTTGAGCAAAATAAGCAAGAATTAGCAGAACGCATGGCTGAAATTGAACAAATTCGCAGTGAAGTTGAAGCTACCAAAGCGGAATTAGCTAGTGCACAAGCTGCTAAAGATGCGACTGCAGCCGAGTTAGCAACACTTCAAGCCTCATATGATGAAGTATCTAAAAAGTTAGCTGACTTAGAAGCTACAAGAGCTAAGATGGAAGCTCATATTAAGGATTTACAAGCAACGCAAGAACAATTGCAAAATGGCATTATTCATTTGCGTGAAGGAACTATTCTTTTCCAAGTTGATCAATTGTTGGCACAAGCTGTTGTTCGACCTGGGTTAAGTGAAGAAGATAGCCAAGCAGCCATCAAAAATATTATTGATGATACCAATAAATTGGTGCTACGCCGCCTTGGTATCGAAGATCAAGGGCAAGCTGTTGTATATGTAGAGCGTCAAAATATTGAGGTGGCTACACAAAAGCTTAATAGTGCAAAGACACCTATGGTCGTTCAAGTTGTAGCGGCTGGCAATATCATTGCTGGCGAACCTGCAGTGGCTATTATCCAGGTATATCCACAACAATTTATTTATAAAAATGGAGAAGTAATCCATTCTGCCGTAATGGATGGTGGGCCTAATGCTCAATCAGCTATGCTTCAATTCTTGAAGCAAGTAAATGAAAAGGCGAGAGCGAAAGGCATAATTCCAGACTCCTTATCTGGTGATATTGGAACTATACCAGGGGATGATTTATTTACTGCTATTAGACGTGTTGCTACTATACATGGCAAGGTTCATGTAGAAGCATATGTTGATGGTGATACATATTCATCTGGTCCTGTACATCTTAAGTTGCGTATTACTCAAATGCCTGTCTTTAATGATAAGGCAAAAATGCCAGCTTATTAAAAAATAGTACTTTGGTTTTATATACTTTAAATAAAGGTCTTATGTAATTTTTTACATAAGACCTTTATTTTGTGTTAAAATATAACTGCTGTATTTAAAGCGAGGATAGTTATATGACTGATACTACATACATTTTAGCCGTAGATCCAGGCAATGAGAAAACTGGTGTAGCAATTGTAACACCTTCTGGTACTATGGTGTGTCGTAAAATTATTATGACAAAACAGTTCAATGATGAAATTGAACGTACATTAACTGAATATTATGGTATTGTTCATATCGTATGTGGAAATGGTACAAATCATAAATATTTATATCCATCTCTTCAACAAATTGGACGAAATCACAGAATCACTACTAGCTTAATTGATGAATCGCATAGCACAGAGGAGGCTCGTAAATTATATTGGAAATATAATCCTCCTACAGGATGGCGTAAGATTATCCCTACATCTATGCAATTTCCACCGGAGCCAGTAGATGATTTAACAGCCTTTGTTATTGGCTTACGGTATACAAAACAGTTACGTCAAGCTGCTAACGATATACAAGGGGACATCATAGACGCTAGTGAGTTAGAAGAAAAGCGATTACATGCTATGGAGCAGTTGTACGGTAAAGGGGAAGTGCATGACAAATGAAACTTCAACGCATAACTGGTCAAACTTTATTATGCGTTGCTTAATGATGATTTTAGGGGCCTTAATTTACACCATAGGCTTAGATTTATTTTTAGTACCGAATAGCATCATCGATGGTGGTGTAGTTGGTATTTCCTTGATGGCTGCAGAGCTTTCAGGAATTTCTTTCAGTATTTTCGTTGTGCTCTTTAACTTGCCTTTCTTGTATATTGGCTATAGAGCTAACGGTAAAAACTTTACATTCTCTACACTGTTCTCTATCGTATGGATGGCTATTTTTTCAACCTTTGCTCATGATTTCACACCGATTACATCGGATCCATTTTTAGGATCTATCTTTGGTGGTATCATCTTAGGTATTGGGGTAGGCCTCATTATACGTAACGGTGGTTCTTTGGACGGCTCTGAAATCGTAGCCATCATATTTGATAAACGTTCAACCTTCTCTGTAGGTGAAATCGTAATGGCCATGAATCTTATTATTCTCGGCGCAGCGGGTTTTGTTTATAGTTGGAATAGTGCTATGTACTCCTTGATTGCATACTTCATTGCCTATAAGATGATTGATATTACAATTACAGGCCTTGATGAATCTAAAGGGGTCATGATTATTACAGATGCAGAGAATTCTAAAAAGATTGCAGATGCATTAAATGCGAACCTAAATCGTGGTGTTACCATCATGTATGGTGAAGGGGGCTATTTAAAGCAACCTAAACATGTTTTGTATTCTGTAGTGACAAGACTTGAGATTATGAGGTTAAAAAATACTGTTTATGAAGTAGATCCATCGGCATTTATTACGATTCAGGATGTACATGATGTATTCGGTGGTAGATTTACAAAAAACGGTCATTAAGGGGTTAATATGAGTAATAAAATAGTAAAAGAAATATTAGATTGGATTTATGCCATTGTATT
>CADFKY010000152.1 GCA_902834965.1 Veillonellaceae bacterium | reverse complement strand
AATAGTAAGTCTATGCATGGAAAGGGTTATGACATATCATGGATACACCAGTTAAAGCAAAGCCTAAAATGAAATTATATGGTTTTAATAATCTCACAAAGACGTTGAGTTTTAATATTTATGATATTTGTTATACTCGTACAGAAGAAGAGAAAAAACAATACATTCAGTACATTGATGAAGTATACAATGCAGATCGATTAACAGCTATCTTGACAGAGGTTAGCCATATTATTGGTGCCAACATCCTTAACGTAGCGAAACAAGACTATGATCCACAAGGTGCGTCTGTAACGATTTTGATTTCTGAAGAGGAAATTGAAAAAGAAGATGTAGTAATGCATCTTGATAAATCTCACCTTACTGTACATACCTATCCTGAAAGCCATCCGCACAAAGGGATTAGTACATTCCGTGCAGATATTGAAGTGTCCACATGTGGTCAAATCTCTCCACTTAAAGCACTTAACTATTTAATTCAAAGCTTTGATTCCGATATCCTTACATTGGACTACCATGTACGTGGCTTTACACGCGACGTATCTGGTAAGAAAATCTATATCGACCATCGCATCAACTCTATCCAAAATTACATCAATGCAAAAACTCGCAACATGTACAACATGATTGACGTAAACGTGTACCAAGAAAATATTTTCCATACAAAAATGATGTTGAAAGAGTTTGATCTAGATAACTACCTATTTGGCATTACTGAAGCTGAATTGAGCGAACGAGAAATCAAACAAATTAAACATCAATTAAAGCAAGAAATGATGGAAATTTTCTATGGCCGTAACTTGCCATCTGTAAAAGCATAAATAAAAATGTATATTCAGTATGCTATATGTCTTATCATATAATGCGTACACAATACCAAAGTAGATAAGCCCTATATGGCTTATCTACTTTTTGTTTAGTTATCATTTTTATTACTAGTATAAATTAATAGAATTTAATTCTAAAATATTCGGAAAACTATATCGAAAAAACTTGAATTGTTATATTTCATTTTGTATAATACAATTAGTTAAAGGTATTAATTACCGACTCAAAAGAGTCCGAGTTTATCCACAAAGGAGAATTATTATGGACGTACGTGAATTAGCTGTACAAAAAAAACGTGAATTAAAAGGTTTCCTTACTGTAGGAACTAAATATGAATTAAAAGACGCTCATGATTTATCTGTAGCTTACACACCAGGTGTAGCAGAACCATGCTTGCGTATTAAAGATAATGAAGCAGAATCCTTCGAATTAACTTGCCGTTCCAACATGGTTGCCGTTGTATCCGACGGTACTCGTGTACTAGGCCTTGGCGATATCGGCGCTGCTGCAGCATTGCCTGTAATGGAAGGTAAATCCTTATTGTTCAAAAAATTTGGCGATGTAGACTGCATTCCATTGGTTGTAGATACAAAAGATGCTGATACTTTGATCAACACTGTAAAATTATTGCAAAAGAACTTTGCTGGTATTAACTTGGAAGATATTTCTTCTCCTAAATGCTATGAAATCGAAAACCGTTTGAAAGAAGAATTGGAAATCCCTGTATTCCATGATGACCAACACGGTACAGCTATCGCTTGCTTAGCTGGTGTTAAAGGTGCTCTTCGCCTTGTTAAAAAAGATTTAGCAACAGCTAAAATCATTGTAAACGGTGCAGGTGCTGCTGGTGCAAACATCGCTCGTTTGTTATACCTTGCAGGCGCTCGCGATATTACATTGTTAGTATCCTCTGGCGTATTGCACAAAGACTACAAACGTCTTGATTCCTTGCAATCTGAATTGATCGATTTGCTTAAACTTGAAGAAAAACATGGCAACTTGGCTGAAAACGCTAAAGGCGCTGACATTCTTCTTGGCGTATCTGCAGCAGGCGTATTCACAAAAGAAATTTTGGAAAACTTGGCTGACGATGCAATCGTATTCGCAATGGCTAACCCTAACCCTGAAGCAACATATGCTGATATGAAAGCAGCTGGCGTTCGTATCGCTGGTACTGGTCGTTCCGATGCTCCTAACCAAATCAACAACGTAGCAGTATTCCCTGGTATCTTCCGTGGTGCTATCGATGTTCGTGCATCCAAAATTACTGACGAAATGAAATTAGCTGCTGCTGACGCTTTGGCTAACTTGATTCCAGACAGCGAATTGAACGAAGAAAACATTATGCCATCCGTATTCGATCCTCGTGTAGCTCCAGCTGTTGCAAAAGCAGTTGCTGAAGTTGCTGTAAAACAAGGTATCGCTAAAAACCCTAAAGTAGTTGAAGACGGTAGCTACGAAGGTTAATCTAAATAGCTAACAGTCTTACTTTAATGGCTTAATAGCTATTTAAGAACTGGGTAAGATAATATAAACTATAATGACATGCACCTCGAGAGAGGTGCATGTTTTTTCATATAAACTAATAAAATTTAAAAAATTAATGAAGTTGTAAAAAAGTACTTGTCACTATTTTGTATCGATGATATAATAATTTTCGTTGCAGAGCGATACTCAAAAGAGTAAAAAACTCAGCAAGAGTAGTGGTTGACATCAACTACCAGGTTTGCTATAATTAGCAAGTAATTAATGACGGGGCATAGCGCAGTTTGGTAGCG
>CADFKY010000151.1 GCA_902834965.1 Veillonellaceae bacterium | reverse complement strand
GTAGCTAATTACTTAGCACAAGAGTTTGAGCATATCGATACGCCCGTTCATTTTAGTACAGCACTGCTCACATCTGCCACAATGAACCTTCACGCATACGCTAAGGTCGAAGAACATGATACGATTGTGGAAACTATCGTTACTGCAGGCTATGAAAAAACAGCCCATCGTGCAGGCACAGGCTATTGCTACGAAGAGCGAGATGGCAGTTTCATAGTACCTGGTACCATCAACATTCTTGTCTTTACAAATAAGGCCTTAACAGATAGTGCTATGGTGAAAGCCATCATGACAATTACAGAGGCTAAAACAGCAGCCCTTCAAGATTGGGGTGTTGAAAGTGTACGACTCTATCCATTTATCAACGAAGATATTCCTGATGCAATAACAAAAGAGCGCAAGACTTCTGCCACCGGTACCTCTACAGATGGTGTGATTCTCACCATCGATACTAATGGCGATGTGTTAACAGATGCAGGCTCCTTCTCCCTATTCGGGGATACATTAGCTAAGGCTGTTTATATAGGTATACAACGAGCCTTAGAAAATGCTATTGGCGCCGAATAAACACACACATCCTAGGCGAAATAAAAACCGCACATCCTAGGCGATCGGGATGTGCGGTTCATTGCATATAAAACTGTTACACACAGTATAATACTTGAAAATGAATATCAAATTAAGATTTGAGAGTTTTTCTCAAATCTTTTTTTATTTTTCTAATTAATACTCATAGAAGAACTGTTGTAACTTTTTAAGGTTTTTAGTTTTAGTAAGGCCAAGCATCAATAAAATACGAGCTTTTTGTGGACTCAATGTATCACTTACAAGATAGCCTGCTAGTGCATCTTGTGGTACGGAAGACACCATGCCACTGCCTGTACGAGAGGCGCGTACAGTTGGAAAGGCTGTATTTTGTGTTATTTGACGTACATTTTGAGGAATTGTACCATGCCCTAACCCTGTCAAAATGAGCCCATCAGGGTTAGTCGCCACTACACTCATTGGTACCATGTCATCCATGCCACCATAGCAAGTCAAAATGACTACACGAGGCAATTCTTTTAAATCATGTACATCAAAGACAGATTCTTTCGTATGACGACGAGTAGAGGCTTTATAATAATGAGCCACTCCATCTTGTACAATGCCAAGATGACCTACTAATGGGCTATCGAAGGTTGCTACATTCGTTGTATTCCGCTTAGAAACATCGCGTGCTCCATCAATATAGCCATTTAGAACAACAAGTACACCTTTACCTACAGACTCTGGCGTTCTCGCCACTTGAATCGCTTGTAATAGATTAATCGGACCATCTGCACTGATTGCCCCAGCAGGTCGCATAGATCCAGTAATAACGATAGGCTTATCTGTATGAACAGTAAGATTAAGGAAATAGGCTGTTTCTTCCATACTATCTGTACCATGAGTGATAACAACACCACCGATATCCTCTTGATCAACTAATTTTTGTACTAACTTGGCTAAATCCAACCAATGCTGGACAGTAATATCGGAACTTTCAATATTACTAAACTGAGTATATATATATGGACCATATGGTTCTGTGCCAGGTACAGAATCTAGGATTTCATTGAGACCCAACACACCTGCAGTATAGCCAGTCAAATCTGTATCGGATGCGCCTTGTCCAGCAATCGTACCACCCGTACCAATCAAAGCTATTTTTGTCTCCATATTACCTCCATCATAAAATACATAAAATAGTGAATCATTTGTTAATCAACGTTGGGGCTGAAAGGAAGGCATCAATTCTAATTTATGCTTATTAATACGGTTCAAATGATCAATACGTTCTTTTGTTTCTAAATCATCAATCTGACCGGTTCTAATATAGCGATCTAGAACTGCATAGGTAAAACCTAATTTATCTTCATCAGATTGACCACTGAGACCATCACTAGGTGTCTTATCTACAAGATATTTAGGAATATCTAGGAGTCGACCAATTTGACGCACCTCTTCTACAACAAGATTGGCGAGAGGACTAAAATCCCCTGCACTATCGCCATATTTTGTAGAGTACCCTACATAATCTTCAGAGCCGTTACATGTATTGGCCACACGTGCACCATTTGGTAAGTTTTGACCAACAGCATATAAGGTTGCCATCCGAAGGCGCGGTGGTGTATTTATAGCTGCATCTCGAGATAAATCATTTCTACCCGTTACAACTTCATACCCTTCGCCTTGAATAATAGCATTTGTTAAAGCTTCGTAAGCAGCTCCTATATTAACAATAATATGAGAAATACCTAAGTGATTGACAACGGTCTTAGCATCATCGATATCGGATTGAATGCCGTTTGGCATGAGCACTCCCACTACGCGTTCTGCCCCAAGGGCTTCTTTACAAAGGGCTGCCACGATTGTGGAGTCCTTACCCCCTGAAATGCCTACTACAGCGCTGCAACTAGGTCCATTTTGGTTAAAATAATCTCGAATCCATTGAATGAGAGCCTCTTTTGTTGCTTGTGGATTATCTAACATAAGCCCTCCTATTTTTTCCGGAAAATACGATTTAATAAATCCATTTTCATTTGATAGTATCCTGGACTCATATCAAGGTAATGACGATGTGGATTTTCAAAACGTTGTTCTTCAGGCCAAATTTC
>CADFKY010000150.1 GCA_902834965.1 Veillonellaceae bacterium | reverse complement strand
AGAACGTGCCAAAAGCGATTAATACAATCTTCTGGCGTATCTTATTGTTCTATATTGGTGCTTTCATAGTTATCGGTTTCTTAATTCCGTACACTGATCCAAATCTGTTGAATTCTAGTGTAGAGAATGTATCTATTTCTCCATTCACACTCGTATTTGACCGCTTTGGTTTTGCCTTTGCTGCTAGCTTCATCAATGCTATCATCTTAACGGCAGTACTCAGTGCTGGTAACTCTGGTCTATATTCTTCTACGCGTATGCTTTACGCACTCGCTAAAGAAGGTCAAGCACCAAAAATCTTCGCTAAGCTTAATAGCCGTGGCGTTCCAGTGCCAGCGTTAATCTTAACAACAGCAATCGGTTTATTTGCATTCCTTACAAGCTTTATCGGCGAAGGTACTGCATATACTTGGATTGTTAATATCTCCGGTCTTTGCGGCTTTATCGCATGGGTTGGTATCGCTGTATCTCACTATCGCTTCCGTCGTGCCTTCATTGCACAAGGTAGAGATCTTAAAGAATTACCTTACAAAGCGTGGTTGTTCCCAATTGGCCCAATCTTGGCGTTCATTCTTTGCGTCATCATCATTGCTGGTCAAAACTACTCCGCTTTCACAGGCGATACAATCGACTGGTATGGCGTATCCGTTGCGTACATCGGATTGCCAATCTTCTTCGCAGTATACTTAGGTTACAAATACATCAAGAAAACAAAACTTGTTCCATTGAAAGAAGTTAACCTAGACCGCGATTTCGATAAATAATAACATAATTAGACCTGTTCATTATAAAATAGTGAACAGGTCTTTTTTATATAATATGTGATTGTATTTCTGTGAAAGCCTTGCTATAATTAATCAAAATATATTGTAGTCAATTAGAAAGGATACAATTATGATTATTACTACAACTATGCATATTGAAAATAAACCTGTACAAGAGTACAAAGGTATTGTATTTGGTGAAGTCGTAGAAGGCCGTAACTTTGTGAAAGATTTCATGTCTGGTATTCGCGACATCGTTGGTGGCCGTAGTGGTAGCTATGAAAACTCCTTGATGAATGCACGCCAAGCAGCCCTTGATGAAATGTCTCAACGGGCTTCTAAAATGGGTGCTAATGCTGTTATCGGCGTATCCTTCCAATACAGCACAGTAGGTGCAGAAAATGGTATGCTCATGGTTACATGCAATGGCACAGCCGTTGTAGTTTAATAGGTAATAAAAATCCCCCTAATAATAGTGTTAAAACTATATTAGGGGGATTTTTTTATTTTATCTTATACCATGTTGCGTACATAACTGGTAGTACGATGAGTGTTAGAACAGTTGCCACTAGTAGGCCACCACTAAAGGCGATAGCAAGTGGGCTCCAGAATACAGATCCCATGAGCGGAATCATGCCTAAAATCGCTGCGATAGCGGTGAGCATGATAGGGCGGAAACGAAGTGTAGCGGAGTTGATAATCGCTTCACGAGGTTCTTGACCTTCTGCTTTGTGGATTTCGATTTGGTCTAACAAGATAATGGAGTTACGGATGATCATACCCGAAAGGGCGATGATACCTAGAATAGCCATAAAGCCCAATGGCGTTCTCGTAATATTCAGAGCCAATACGACGCCGATTAATCCGAGAGGTGCTGTGAGCAAGGCCATAAACATGAGGGCGATACGCTTTAATTGGAACATGAGGATTGTCATGATCACAAAGAGCATAATCGGCATTGGTTTTAACAGATTTTGTACAGCTGTTACGCTCTTTTCAGCGGCCCCATCAAGTTCAATGGTATATCCTGTAGGCAAGGAATCGCGAATGTCTTGTAAGGATTTATACACCTCTTTTGTTTTCGCGTTGCCTAAGACGCCAGCATTTACATTAGCGTGAATGCTGATGGTTGGCATCATGTTGCGATGCCAGATGATACCATCCTCTTGAGTCATGGTGATGGTTGCAATTTGGCTAAGCGGTACGTAGGAACCATTGCCTGTTTGAATTGGTAAGGAGGATAGAGCACTTAAGTTGTGTTGTTCATTATCTCCTAAACGGAATGTAACAGGAATTGTTTGGTTACCTTCGTAGTATTCACCAGATTTTGTACCCGATAATAGGCTTTGCAAGTGTAAGGACACGGCATAGCTATCGATACCAAGTAAACGAGCCTTGTTAGGATCGATATGAATATTGGCTACTGGTTCCGTATCTGGCCAGTCAAAGGCTATGTTATGTAAATCCTTGTCGCCTTGCATCTTGTCTTTAACCTTGTTGGCAATTTCTTTTACCACCTTTTGATCAGGTCCAGAAACGCGGAGCATAACTGGATACTTGGATGGTGGACCAATTTGTAAGAATTGCGTATTTACAAGTGCAGATGGGAATTCTTCATTTAAGTATGGAGTCAATTCATTGTATAGTTTATCGCGGTCCTCTAAGGATTTAGTAACGATAACGTACTGCAAGAAATTGTTCCGTTGCAATTCCGGTTCCAAGGTGAGGACGAAACGTGGAGAACCTTGTCCGATATAGGATGTAAAGGTTGAAATATGTTCGTTACCTTGTAAATGTTTGTCGATGATCTTCGCTTGATTTGCGGTATATTCGATGGACGAACTTTGAGGGAATTGCATGGATACGATGATTTCATTAC
>CADFKY010000149.1 GCA_902834965.1 Veillonellaceae bacterium | reverse complement strand
TTGCTCTACCGTCCTACGCCCATTTTTCACAGTCTGTGCTACCACAGGGCCTGAGCGACGTCTAAACTGAGACTCTACCAGATCCATATCAACACTATTATACGAATAGCTTTCATAAGCAGTATCAGGCACCATGTCATCTCCACCAGGAAGATTTATATTGGCAGCATGTACTGTTACTATAAGACCAAACGAATAAAGGCCTATTAAAATCGCTCTTTTAATCATACAATTCCCTCAATATAAATAAGTTGTATATAAGACTATCCCTCTATGGCCTCAACTACTTTGCCGATGTACATATAATGTGGTTCCCAGCGATCTTTGCCAACTTGGGTATACATAGACGGATTTGCTGCATAATATTCCTTTACGTTATCCGCTAAGTGAGCTTCGTCAAATTGATGTTCATACAGTTTTTTACATACAAATGTTAAATCTGCTTCTTTGAAAGTTACCCCATCACCTGCTGCAACCGGTGTTAAACCAGAGTTAGCCACCTTATCTTCATCTCGACCAGAATGAGATCCTAAATAACCAAGAGCCTTACGTTGGCTGTCAGGAAAGAAACTAACGGTAAAGGTATCGTATTTAGCCATAAACTCTTGAGTGTAACGAGCCGGATGGATATACACCGTCACCGTGGACATATCACCACCATTAGGTCCCCATACATTGCCCATACTGCCCCAACTAACAGTACAAGTATTAAAATCCTCAGGTGTACCAGCTGTAACAAGAGCCCAACGATCCTCAAACATAGAAAACGCTTTATAATTTTTTGTTTCAAATGCTTTCATAATGACCTCCGGTTTGTCTTATAAGCATTATATTGTATAAATATACGAATAAACTAATAAAATCCGAGCTAATTCTATGAATTAAAAGCTCGGCTTTTTTCATAGATATGGTAAGAATATAATCATTTATAAATTAAAATCTTGCTGACTTTATCGCCTTTTTGTTCAAATTGTATGCCATGCATCATATCAGTTCGATAGCGGTATTTCCCATAAAACCATCGATTGTTAGTATCCACTAAATCGGGTCTGCCATATACATTAAGGACTTTTCGCATGGAGTCGCCTACGGCAATGCCTCTATGTGTTGTAGCATCGCGATTCTCGATCATCATATAGGTAACAATAGGACCCACACCATCCATTTTAAAGTTCCCAAATGTAACACCACCATAGGTAAGTCCTCTACTTGTCTCTTTAGTTGGTTGCCCTAAGCTAGCTTTCACACTATCAAAAGTATTACCTAATGAAACACCAAGGATCATCATATCCTCCTCTGGTAAGGTAGCTCCTACAATTTGTCCACCCGCATAATGCGTATATTGCTCAGCTTTGGGCCAATCATAAGATTGTTTCGCGGCATTCGTTTCTAGACGGTCCCAAGTTTTACTCAGCCAACTCGCATCAGCTTCATAACTATAACCACTTACCAATTGCAGGCCTATAACAAGCCCCATAACCATATATTTTGTTTTCATAGTCTCTCTCCTAAAATTTCTTATGATTGGCTCAAACTACATTCACTATATTACACACTATTGATTCAATAGCTTAACCCACTCCATATACCAAGGAATAAATATAGGTCCACTTTCTAGTTTCTCTTTATAGCTCCCGTCTTCTCTCCATTGTGGAGCTTTTCTGAGTTTGACCGCATCATCAAAGCCTACATATTCAATCATATCTCTCCATTGTTTATGTGTATAAGAGGTCTTACTTTCATCATAATTAATACGATAACTGTAAAAGTACACAGAATCTTTCACAACATGACGGAGATAAGACTCTCCATTAGGCTTGTAAGAATCGATCAAAGAGCCTGCGATACCATTATTCCATACGACTGCATATTGTGTAGGTGTTTCTAAATCGTTATACTTTCTCAAAAAGGATAATATGGAACTCTTGATGACCGTTCCATCTCGTTTTTCACCCAATATGGAGGTACGCACTACACGTATCTTGGCCCCTGTATCCTCATAGGTTCTCACATCATATTGAGTATTCTCTACAGCCTCACTCACTAACTTTGCAGTCTTAGGAACACGATAACTGAAATTTCCCCAATGCTCAACACGACTATAATTATCTAATCCAGACAAGGATTCTATAGATGGAATAATATAATTACTCATCACAACTTCCGGTGATTTATCCTGATACGGATCCTCCGTATTAACCCAACCGCCATAACTAATCCCATAGGTAGTCTTTGAGTCATTCGGTGTAAACTCCGTATACATTACATGGGCATTGTTTGACATTAGCTTCCAAGATGCATCGTGCAAACCTGGATATGTATATTTCCCTTCTTTTTCAGCATATTTATTGAGCGCTTTACCATGTGGAGGCCCTACTACTAAAAATGAACTAAGGCTTCGTACAGCATATAGAGGCCCTTTTCCCGACTTAGACTCTACAGTATCTCCACGAAAGCTAATGTTTGGTACAGATAATCGAATATTCTTATCCCCTTCATGAAGCAATACAACGGTAGACTGAGAATAATTTGCTAACTCCAACGCCTTAGCCAAACCAGGGCGTTCTCGATACAACTTATCCATCCCAGATGTAGGATTTACAGGTTGTGATTTTATAAATTCACTATAGTCCTCTGCATTCTGCTCCGCTACTTCATTAATATGACGATAATTCTCATACGCATTAGCAGGAATGCTCGCATC
>CADFKY010000148.1 GCA_902834965.1 Veillonellaceae bacterium | reverse complement strand
CCTTCATCGGTACTACCATACATATGAATGCCTACATCATCTAATGTAGCATCATGACCTGGACGCATGGTAATGCATTTCTTTACCTTGCCGTCTAAGGGCACATCTTGATGGCAAATGTAGCGCGTTTGAGGGCCATCAAACTCTGTAATGGATGGATTAAAATGATCTGCATGAACATGGCTTACAAAGAACCAAAGCTCACGACCACGCTTTGCTAATTGCCAAACAATATTGTTAGGATCTTTATAATAATCAAACACATAGCAACGCTTACCGTCGTCTACAAGAAAGCCGCTATGCGCTAAAAAAGTAACATTCAACATTATTATCAATACCTCTCATTTATTGAGAATTTATATCATTCGTATTGTTTATTATACCATATTTTTCTTAATACATGGCACAAACAAATGGCTATTTATATCATATATAAGGGCAGAAATGCCGCTGTCGCTTCTTAAATGCGGCCAGCGGCTTTCATATAGTCGATATATTGGTTCCCCCATTTTTCAAGAGATGCGAGAACCGCTTTAAACTCTGCCCCCACTTCGGTAAGGCTATATTCTACCTTAGGTGGAATAGTACCATATACTTCACGATGAACTAAACCGTCATCCTCCATTTGTCGCAGAGCTCTAGTAAGAGTGGCTTGCGTAATTGGATATAAGCGGCGCTCTAACTCACGGAAGCGCACAGGACCTTCAGATAATTCGTGCATGATCAATAAAGACCATTTGCCGGCTAATAACTTTTGGCTCGTTGCATAGGGACAGCGGCCCACTAAATCATGAACATTTACGAGTTGCTCTGCCATGGTGATTCTCCTTTTCGCTCTAATATAATTCAAATGTTATCACATATTTTTACTATTTCAAGCATTTTATGGTATCTTTTTTTAGGGTACAAATATTTATGTTCGCTAATATTACTATATACACAAAAGAACCGCTAGTTACAAAACTAGCGGTTCTTTTCTTTACCATACTAAGTACGCTACTAAACGAACACTTTTAAGAAGCAAGAGATATTATAAATCAATGTCACTTATTCCCTAAAATTTAGTCGTCTGCCAAAATCATAATAATGTTTTAATAAAAGATTCCATTTCCATCGGTTTTACAACAGGCTCAAAGCGCCCTACCACATTACCTTTACGATCTATAACAAACTTAGTAAAGTTCCACTTTACCTCATCGTCCTTTAGATAGTTAGGATCAATGCCATTGAGATAGTCTGTAAGCATTTCTGTCTTATCACTAGGCGGGAACCCTTTAAATGGTTGCTCTTTAATCATATATTTGAATAAATCCAAGGCACTTTCATTACGCACATCAGATTTACCCATCACAGTAAAAGTAACCCCATAATTTACCTTGCAAAAGGATTGAATTTCGGTATTAGAACCAGGCTCTTCCTGGCCAAACTGGTTGGAAGGGACCGCAATAATTTCTAAACCTTGTTCGTTGTATTTCTTATAAAGAGCCTCTAACCCCTCATATTGGTGAGTAAATCCACACTTACTTGCCGTATTAACAACAATAAGAACTTTGCCTTCAAAATTTTGTAGCGATTGCAATTCACCAGACTTATTAGGCAGAGAAAATTGATATACAGACATAGTAACTCCTAACTTTCACAATAAAACTAATATTATATTAATAATGTTTTTACATCGTAATTAAATTTAGCTGTAGTCTCAGCCGCAGTTTTTTGCCACTCTGTAGGTGCTGTACCGTCTTTTTCTAGGAAGAATCCAGAGTCAAGGTAACGAATGATGATATAGTTGGAGTCCTTTTGATCAAAGCCATTACCACGACTAAAATCGATACCATGACCTGTATTGCGCGTTACGATGGCTTCTAATAATGGCAGGGTAATGGCATTCAACGTAATTTTCATATCACATTTGTCGAAAATCTTTTTGAAGAAGGAGCTAGGTTTTTCTTCCTTATAGACTAACAATTTGCTAATCGTACCATTAGAGGCACATACTACGCGGCGAATTTCATTAATAGGGATATCTACCTTACCATTTGAGATAACACCATTTTTAATGGTAATTTCTCGTTTTCCCATGTAAGAGTAATCAAGTGGCAATTGAAGGGTATCTAAATTTGCAGGAAAATCCGCTGTCAATTTATGGCGAGCAAAGGCAGCAATGATTGCTTTTGTTTCACGAATATTATGACCAGCATTAGATCCTTTACGGTCAGTGTCTAAATCTTGACCTTCTATGTTTTTCCAATTATGGTCTCTAAATATAATCGAATAGTTACTATTTGAATTTAAATATCTTGTAAGATATAGCTCATTTACGTCATCAAAATCAATATCAGTCGTAACAGTACCATTTGCATCTTTACAGAGTACACCATTGTAACTAATTGTTAACGTACGATCATTACTTTCAAAAACAACAGGATTTGTGTCGAATACAGAAATCATAGCCCTCTCCTTTTCACGACTCCAAACAGAATAATACTTGTATGTATCAAGTGCATTTACGTAATACATTGATTAAGTACATTAATCAACTTTATTTAACCTAATCATACACCTTCTATATAGATTTATACAAACAAAAAAGCTGATTCCGAAGAATCAGCTTTTTCTATTTCATTGAAATATTTCAAATGAAGTTGTAGTTGAAATTAGATGCTTTCAACAGCAGCGATAGCAGCAACGTCTACAACGTCTTGAGCAGAGCAGC
>CADFKY010000147.1 GCA_902834965.1 Veillonellaceae bacterium | reverse complement strand
GCGAGATTTACTTCTGGTACATTCGTCATACCAACTGTATCGCCACCGAGCATGTGGAACATTTTAATTTCCGCCGGTGTTTCAAAACGAGGACCTTCAGTACATACATAAGTACCACCGTTATGAATTGTAAGACCTTGTTCTGTGCCAACCTTTTGAAGAATAGCACGCAATTCTGGGCAATAAGGATTTGTTACATCAAGATGTGCTACTAGACGGTCACCACCTTCATAGAATGTAGTGATGCGGTTCTTCGTGAAATCTAAGAATTGGTCAGTCAAAACGAAATGACCAGGCTTAAAGTTTTCATTCAAAGAACCTACAGCAGTCGTAGAGATAATGAATGTAACGCCTAATTTTTTGAGCCCCCAAATATTAGCTCGATAATTGATTTTATGTGGAGGAATTGTGTGATCTTTGCCGTGACGAGCAACAAAGATTACTGTTTTTCCATGGTATGTACCTTGTACATAATCTATTTCACCAAATGGTGTCATTAAGGATTCTTCATGAATATTTTCAAAGATGGACGGATCATAAACACCAGTACCACCAATTACGCCAATTGCACTCATTGTGACCTCCTAATAGTAATAACTCTTATCTTTTATTTTCTCATAGAATACAAAAACAGGCTATAGGAAAAACCATATAGCCTGTAATTTTTGTATAGGTTATTTAATTCTTAAAAGTAATTATTGTACGGGACCTTCTGGTTTGAACATATCTTTAAGTTCTTCACGACTGAAGTGATATTTTTCATTACAGTAATGACATACAAGCTCCGTATTTTCGTCTTCTAGAATAGCCTTTTTATCATCTTCACGCAATGTCATAAGAACACCGGCAAAGCGGTCGCGACCACAGCGACATTGGAAGCTAACAGGCTCATTATATACCTCATTAACAGTTAGACCATCTAATACGCGTTCCATAAGACCTTTACCATCTGGATGTGCTTTCAAATATTCTGTAACAGGGCCTAGTTCATTAATATTTTTCTCTACTTGCGCCAATGCTTCATCAGTAGCATCAGGCAAAGCTTGTACGATAAAACCACCTGCTACAACCGTATGATAATCTGGATCCACCAGTACGCCAAGGCTGATAGTAGACGGTACTTGCTCAGAAGCATATAAATAGTATGCTAAGTCCTCTGCAACTTCCCCACTTTGAATTGGGCTTGTAGAGGTATAGTCTTGAGCCAATTGTGTGAATCTCGTAACTTGTACTTCCCCATTATGACCTACTGCAGCGCCTACATCAAGCTTGCCAGCATGTTTTAAAGGTACGTCAACATGTGGCTCATCCACATATCCACGAACTGTATTATCTGCAAAAGCATCTACGTGAACAACGCCTAAAGGGCCATCACCTTTGATGCGAAGACTTACATTTTCATGGTTTTTAAAGTCCCCAGCTAACAAAATAGCACCCGTCATAGCACGACCTAAAGCAGCCGTTGCTACAGGCCATAAATCATGACGTACGCGAGCCGTTTCAACAGTATCTGTTGTTACTGCTAAAGACATACGAACCCCTTCTCGGGTCGTAAAACGTTTTATATAATCCATTCTATCATTCCTTATTTCTAATTAATAAATCGTACACACTTAATAGTGCTTTTATAGTATATCATGTCATATATTTACTTTTCAATAATAGGGAATATATGTTCGTCTACTCTAATTTCAAATTAAAAGAACATATATTCGATAATATAAAAACACCCAGCATCATGTGATACTGAGTGTTTACTATGTAATTATTAGAATTGATCGATAAGGTTAACCATTTCAATAGCGCCCATAGCACAATCGTAACCTTTATTACCAGCTTTAGTGCCAGCACGTTCGATAGCTTGTTCAATGTTTTCAGTAGTTACTACACCGAACATAACAGGAATTCCTGTTTCCAAGGAAACATGAGCAATACCTTTTGCTACTTCATTACATACATAGTCATAATGAGTTGTAGCACCACGGATAACGGCACCTACACAAATAACTGCATCGAAGCGACCAGATGAAGCAGCTTTTTTAGCGATTAATGGAATTTCATAAGCACCTGGTACCCAGATAACAGTGATATCCTCTTCTTTTACATCGTGACGCAATAAGCAATCTTCAGCACCGCCGATTAATTTAGATGTAATGAACTCGTTAAAACGAGAACCGATAATAGCAAATTTTTTACCGCTACCTAATAAATTACCTTCTTGAACCTTCATTATGTTGACCTCCTATATTCCATTAAAGGAAATTCTTATGTGACGAGCAATTTGTTAAATAAAACTAAATAATTAGTCTTCTAACATATGACCCATTTTCTCTTCTTTTGTTTTTAAGTAGCCTGCATTGAATTTATTGGCTGCAATGATAAGCGGTACACGGCTAGTTACATCAATTCCCCAATGTTCTAAACCATGGCGTTTTTCAGGATTATTAGTCAACAAACGAATGCTTTTAATACCTAAGAAACGAATAATTTGAGCTGCTAAGGAATATTCGCGCATATCTGCAGGGAAGCCCAATTGTTCATTAGCTTCTACAGTATCTAATCCTTGTTCTTGTAATGCGTACGCTTTGATTTTATTAGTTAAACCAATGCCACGGCCTTCTTGGCGCATGTATACCACAACGCCTTTGCCTTCTTTTTCGATGGCACGCAATGCGTGATCTAATTGTTCACCACAATCACAACGTTTAGAACCAAATACATCACCTGTTAAAC
>CADFKY010000146.1 GCA_902834965.1 Veillonellaceae bacterium | reverse complement strand
TACATGCGATCCCAAATATGCTCAAGGTTTTCTGGCTCGATACCGATGCCGTTATCTGTTACCGTAATAACAAGTTCACCACCGGCAAGCTTGGCTGAAATGTCGATGGTGGAATTCGTAAACTTGATGGCATTGTCCACCAAGTTCGTAATGGCACGACGTAAGGACACTTCATGAGCCACGATACTCATATGCGGTTGAATATTGGATGTGATAGAAATCTTTTTTTCTGTATTTTCTGCAACAAGTCGTGTATAGTCATGAACCATATTGGTTAACATCAACGATACATCTACAGGTGCTAAGTTGAGTTCGTGAGCGTTCTCTAGGCGCGCTACATCGAGCAATTGACTTACGAGGTTAGTCATAAACTTGGCTTGTTCTAAGATATGTGTTAAGCCTTCTCGCAAATCGTCCTCTGTACGGCCATATTTTAAAGCAAATTCACTTTCTGCTTTAATAACAGCAATTGGTGTACGCAACTCGTGAGATACGTCAGAACTAAACTGTTTCTCCCGATTAGAGGAGTCTTCCAGACCTGAAATCATGCGGTTGAATGTGGTGGTAAGCTCGTAGATTTCATCTCGCGCTGTGCGGGATGGAATATCAATACGGCGGCTCAAGTCATTGTTCTTGCCGATAACCTTAGCTGTTTTCGTCAAGGTTCGGACCGGCTTGAGGCCTTTTTTGATGAATAGATAACCACCTAGTGATGAAATCAACAAGAAGATAACATCACCTAATAATAAACTATATAATAGGTTTTCTGTCTTTTTAGAGGCTGTTTTTACCTTTGTAACAGCACGCAAAATACCACGATAGTTTGGTTCGTTAACCGGCGTATCGTAGTAATAGAATGTGTCGTCACCAACAGCAATTTCTCCAACCTGTCCTAAGGAGAGGACTGTTTGATTCGGGAAGCCGTCTGGTAAGGCGCCTTTAATAATATAGCCGTCTTGGGTAGAAACAAAGAAGAATGTATTATCTTGGTACGGTTTAAATTTGCGAATATCCGTAGCCATGATCATTGCTTGCTGCTGCAAGCGCTCACGTACTTCTTTGTTGTCGGATTCGTGCGTATAGGCATAAATCCAGGCAGAGGCAACCATCAAAATGATGAGCAAGAAGATGGTATACCAAGACATAATTTTAAAAGTGAGGGGCAGCCGATTAAATAAATCGGTAGCTGCCCCAGACATGGTGTCTAGATCTCGGTGAGGATCATTAGTTTTCGGTTTTGAGGACATACCCTACTCCACGAACTGTTTGAATGAGTTTTACATTCTCATCAGTATCGATCTTTTTACGTAAATCTTTGATGTATACATCGATAAGATTAGAGTAGCTTTCATAGTCGTATTCCCAAACATGGTCAAGAATTTGTTGACGGGATAATACGATGTTTTCGTTACTTGCTAAATAGAATAAGAGGTCGAACTCTTTGGCAGTCAATGTGATTGTTTCACCATCGCGTTTAACAGTACGTTGAGGCACATTGATTGTAAGCGGACCTACGTGGATATCGTTTTGTGCATGACGTGCATTACGACGAGCCAATGCATAAATACGAGCTGTTAATTCTTCAAGATCGAAAGGTTTTACAAGGTAATCGTCAGCGCCTGTGTTGAGGCCTGTAACTTTATCTTGTAAGGAATCTTTTGCAGTTAAAAGCAATACAGGTGTTGTATTGCCGTCGTTGCGCATTTGTGCAAGAGCGCTAATGCCGTCAAGGACTGGCATCATGATATCCATAACGATAACGTCATAGCTAGATGTATTTACATAATCGATAGCTTGTTGACCATTGAAGCATGTATCAACTGTCATATTCTCTGCACGCAAATATTTGGCGGTAATGCCATTCAGCATTTCTTCGTCTTCTACAAGTAAAATTTTCATTCTCTGTTCTCCTTATGTATGATTTAAAAATATAGCTCTCCAACTACATTAATTATAGTCATTATATATATAAACTTTCTTTTTTTTGAAAGCCACAACACCATATAAGGTGACTATATATATAATATTATATAACTTATTTATCTATTATCATACCTTATACAACAGGAATGAGCAAAAGATGAATGTATATGCGAGTTTATAAGCCTGTTCTTCATGTTTTGAGAGCTTAAAAACGAAGAAAACTTGAAACTTAATGAATTCTGCTAATGAATGAAGATGAACTATATCGAAGATTGCCGTATGCGCATAGATGGACAGGATTTTGCCAATTTTGGCGAGTGTGAAAGAAATCACTAAAAAAACTTATGATAATAATTATCAGAGAGTTAAATACCAATAATAGCCGTAGAAATTTGATGATTTTCGATGATTAAAATCTAGGTAGTTTTAGTAGGAATTTAACGGATATTAATTATTATGAACAGTTTGGTAATCTTATAAAGTCAGTATTAATAAGACTTGTTAAGGGTCTAGCGGAAATAAAAATATACAAAAATTTCGGAACCGAATTACTTTCGTAATATCCTTAACTTCCTGTATGAAATATTCATAAATCTATTTTAAATGTTCATAAGTAAACAAGAAAAATACTAAGTGAAATAAATTATCAGTTAGATTAATCGAAATTAATTATGCATAATAGGGTTTAGACATCATACAAAATGCTCTCTATAATTATATGTAAAGCTATAAGAAAAGTCGCATAAGTATGGGGCTTTTCTTGAAAGAAAAATGATTAGGTTATCAAAAATTTTTATAAGTTTTTGAAAT
>CADFKY010000145.1 GCA_902834965.1 Veillonellaceae bacterium | reverse complement strand
ACATCATCATTTTCAAAATTATGATGATCACCAAAAGGCATTGTATGAACAACATTGTACCCAATATCGGTCATCGTTTGTGTAAAGGATTGAGGATTTCCGATACCACTAACTGCCATAATTCGATGCTCTTGATACGCATCGACAGAAGAACCAGGTTCCCCATTAGCCCACTCTTCTAAGGTATACATAGATTGAGGCTTGTGGATTGTTTCATATACAGGTGTATTAGGTAACATATGCGCTAGACGCTTACGAATTCCAGAAACAACACCAGGCGCCACTTGATCGACCTTGGTCAGTATAATTATATTAGCTCGTTGTAAACCACTAAGCGGTTCGCGTAGTAAACCTCTAGGCAATACATGGTCATAACCAAATGGATTAGACGCATCAATGAGAACGATATCAATATCTCGGGCTAATGCGCGATGTTGAAAACCATCATCCATAACTAAACAATCTGCTCCGAGCTCATCTATAGCAATTTTTGCCGATAGAGCCCGTTCTCGGCCGATAATTACATTGGACTTTTGTAATACCTTAGCCAATAGCCACGCTTCATCACCACTGATAGATGGCTCTACTAACATCGTACCATCTTTGGAAATAATGATATTTTTCTTATTGTCCTCAGCTCGATAGCCACGGCTAAGTACGGTAGGATGAAGTCCTTTTCGGGCGAGTACATCACATATAAATCTCACCATTGGCGTTTTGCCAGTACCACCGGCAGTAATATTACCAACACTGATAACAGGCACGGTAACTCTAGTAACCCCCTTGCCCGCATCAAATCGAGCATTTCGTATGGATACAGCCTTTTCGTAACCTTTACTTAGAAAGCCCAAGCTAGAACGAGCTATATCACCTAATATGGATTGATTTTCACCACTAACGATGGATTTGAATAATGCTTCCCCACTCATAGGTGACTCCTCCTATTATGTAATATCATAGATGAATCTAATAAATCATATCGATCTTATGGAACAATATGGTGTTTTTCAAAGAGTTGACGTAACTCTTGTGTATTACGTTGTGTTGCACCGCGATTTTCACGAATAATATCAAGACAATTTTGACCCATTTCCGTTGCCAAACCTTTGTCTTTACATAAGCGCAACACCATAGCGGTTAATTCTTTACCATTCTTCACTTGTTCACAAGCATGACGAGAGTTTAATAATGCGAAAATCTCTTTGAAATTAAACATATAAGGTCCTACAAGAATTGGTTTACCATGTGCGGCAGGCTCGAGAATATTATGGCCTCCAGTTTTTACAAGAGAACCGCCTACAAAAATAATATCCCCTAAGCTATATAAACGACCTAGTTCACCAATAGTATCTAAAACAACTACTGGTATGCCTTCATGAACTGGCTCTGTCATATCGCTACGACAAATAGCATTCAATTCATAACGTTTCGCTAGCGTTTGAACATCATGACCGCGATATATCTCACGTGGTGCAATTAACAAGCGCGCTTGAGGATATTCTTGTAAAACTTGTTTAAAGGTCTCAAAGATTGTTTCTTCCTCACCCTTATGTGTACTACCGGCAATGATGATGGGATGATTATTACCAAAGCCAAACTCTTCAAGAAGAGCTTGTTTTTCTTCAGCTGATACCGTGGCATACGTTTGGTCATATTTCATATTACCTGTTACGGTAATATCAGATGTTTGTGCACCTAATACTTCAATATGTGCAGCATCGAATTTTGATTGCATACAGAAACGCTCAATGGAACGTAACATTTCTTTTGTGAACGCACTAATATATTTATAGCGTTTCATACTGCGATCAGAAATACGACCATTAACCATCATAACAGGAATATTTTCGGATTGAGCGATACGCAAGAAGTTAGGCCAAATTTCTGTTTCTACAAGCAAGATAGCAATAGGTTTAATAATTTGCAAAATCTTACGCGTCAAATACGGTAAATCTAGAGGGAAGAAAATAATCCCTTCAGCCTCTGGTATGATGCGATGGGCCATTGCATGGCCTGTTGCAGTTACAACAGACACCACAACAACCGCTTCAGGAAATTCCTTTTTTACTTCCTTCACTAATGGACTAGTAGCTACAATTTCCCCTACAGAAGCAGCATGAATCCAAATAGCACGACGTCCTTCAATTTTTTTTAGTAGTGAGGCTGGCATATAGCCTGCACTCTGTTTGATACGCTCATAAAATCCATCTTCAAAGGCAAGGCGGTATAGAATAACCGGGATCAAGCCAATCCAATAAAATATGAGCAATACGTTATATATCCAGTACATGGTTATCCTTTGTTGGAGAATTGAACGGAATAGAGATGATTGTACAATCCGCCATCAACAGCTAATAGCTCTTGGTGAGTCCCCTGCTCTACCAAGTGGCCTTGATTAAGTACAACAATTTGATGAGCATTTTGAACTGTGCTCAATCGATGGGCAATTACAAATGCAGTACGCCCTTTCATAAGGCGATCTAGCGCCTCTTGTACAAGCTTTTCACTCTCAGTATCTAATGCAGATGTCGCTTCATCTAGAATTAGAATACGTGGGTCTTTCAAAATAGCACGTGCGATAGCTACACGTTGACGTTGACCACCAGATAAGGAACTGCCTCGCTCGCCCACCACTGTGTCGAGACCATCAGGCATCTTTTCTACGAATTCAAGTACATTGGCAGCCTTAGCAGCTTCATATACTTCTTCATCAGTAGCATCTAATCGACCATACAAGATATTCTCTTTAATTGTGGCAT
>CADFKY010000144.1 GCA_902834965.1 Veillonellaceae bacterium | reverse complement strand
AAGATATTTTACATGGTCAATCGGCATGGCAATCTACAGGTGGTCAATCTGTAGGGACGGTTTTAGGTCATGGCGCTTATCAAGCACCTGATTGGACAGCAGATTGGTTGCATAAAGAAGTATCTATAATGTTGGATATTAAGTCGCAAGAGGCTTTTGGTGCTCTTTATAACCAATTAGGACCTGCACAACAAGCAGCAGTTAAAGAAGTGGTAAAAGAAGAATATCTAGGTAGTGCAGTTCGCGATGATGGAACCGTGGTTTTATCTCCAGAGCGCATTACGGCGATGAATATTACAGGTCGTTATTTTGTTGAACTTTATGGTGATAATCCAGAGTTGACATTGACTCGTGATCATTTTGCAATGAAGGACAATACATTGCCTGAGTTACAAGACCGCATCGATATGGCTCGTTTCTTCTTCTGGACTACGTGGATGGCATCTACCCAACGTCCTGGTACAGATGCGACATACACTAATAACTGGCCACATGAACCGTTATTGGATCATAATCCAACACCTGAAAGTGTTGCCTGGTCTGTTGTGAGTGTCATCATTTTATTATGTGGCATAGGTGTAGTTGTATGGTTGTGGTCCTTTGGTAAGAAAGACGACGAACATGCATTGGTTCCACCAGCAGAAGATCCAATTAGCAAGATTACCTTAACTCCATCTCAACGTTCATTAGGAAAATATTTATTTACAATCCTAGCATTGTTCTTATTCCAATTGGGGATGGGTGGTATCATTGCTCACTATACTGTAGAAGGTCAAGCGTTCTATGGTATTCCTTTAGCTCAATATTTCCCATATTCTATTGCCCGTACATGGCATATTCAGGCGTCCTTGTTCTGGATTGCTATGGCATTCTTAAGCGCTGGTTTATTCTTGGCACCAATTATTAATGGTGGTAAGGATCCTAAATATCAAAAGCTAGGTGTAGATATTTTATTCTGGGCGCTTGTAGTCCTCGTAGTTGGTTCCTTTGCTGGCACATACTTAGGTGTAGCGCATCAAATTCCAGCAGCCTGGAATTTCCTTCTCGGACACCAAGGTTACGAATATATTGAGCTTGGTCGTATCTGGCAATGGATTGAATACATTGGTATTCTATTCTGGCTTGTACTCATGATACGTAGCATTATTGGTGCTTTCAAACAAAAAGGGGATAAAAACCTTATTGCTGCCTTTATCTTCTCTGTTATCATGGTAGGTATCTTCTATGGTCCAGGTTTGTTCTATGGTGAACATAGCCATTTGGCAATTATGGAGTACTGGCGTTGGTGGGTAATTCATCTTTGGGTAGAAGGCTTCTTCGAAGTATTCTCTACTACATTGATGGCATTTATCTTTGTTACACTAGGGCTTGTATCATATCGTGCCGGTACAGTGGCAGCCATTTCCTCTGGTGCTATTTATCTCATTGGTGGTATTCCTGGTACATTCCATCATTTATACTTTACAGGTGTTACATCTACTATTGTGGCGACAGGCGCATCCTTCTCCGCATTGGAAGTAGTACCACTTGTATTATTAGGTTATGAAGCCTTTGAAAACTATACACGTCTTCACAGCGCACCTTGGATGCATCGTTTGAAATGGCCTGTGTACTGCTTTATTGCGGTATCCTTCTGGAATCTAGTAGGTGCAGGGGTGTTTGGCTTCTTGATCAATATGCCTGTATCCTTGTTCTACATTCAAGGTCTTAATACAACTGCAGTACATGCGCATACTGCATTGTTTGGCGTATATGGTTTCTTAAGCTTAGGCTTTGTATTCCTTATTGCTCGTTATATTCGACCTGAAGTAGAATTCAACGATAAATTGATGAAATTCGGGTTCTGGGCTCTCAATATAGGCCTTGCCTTAATGGTGCTCATTAGCTTATTGCCGATAGGTCTTATCCAAGCGTGGGCAAGCATTACACATGGCTTGTGGTTTGCACGTAGCGAAGAATTCATGCAACAACCATTGTTACAAAACTTGCGTTGGCTTCGTATGATTGGTGATACAATACTAATCATTGGTGCCGTAGCATTCTTCTGGCAAATTGTGAAAGTTCTATTTCCGAAGAAATCCTAATTAATAGACATAATATAATTCTATGCATTAACGGCATAAATTGTATGAAAAATATGTGATAATTTATTACCATATTAATGGCGTTCCTTTCTAGACAAGGAACGCCATTTTTTGTTATACTATCCATGTCAGGTACATGTGCCTGGCTTTTTTGAGTTGCTCAAAATTCTTGACATCGCTTGCTACGTATGATATATTTCTTTAGTATGTAGTCGAGCGTTTTCGAGTACAAGAGACAGATTAGTAAATAAAAAGCGAGGTGTATCCGGATGCGTAATGCCATTACTTTAGCTTGCACAGATTGCAAACAACGTAACTATCAAACGAACAAGAATAAAAAGAACAATCCTGATCGTATTGAAATGATGAAATATTGCAAATTCTGCGGTAAACATACATTACACCGTGAAACAAAATAATTCTTATCATTCATTACCTGTTGATTTGAGGATGTGAAACAATGGCAAAGTCTAACTCAGCAGTGCAGCAGCGTGGTGGATTTGGAAAATTCTTCCGCGGTGTGAAAGCTGAACTAAAAAAAGTAGTCTGGCCAACAAAAAAAGAACTCATCAATTACACAATAGTAGTATTTTTAGTGACGATTTTTATCGCCTTTATTATTTATGTACTTGATGCAGTCTTTGCCCAACTTTTTAATACGTTGTTGCACTTTGTTGGATAAGGGGGCCATTTCATGGAAGCAGATAAGAAGTGGTATGTAATTCATACCTATTCAGGCTACGAAAAT
>CADFKY010000143.1 GCA_902834965.1 Veillonellaceae bacterium | reverse complement strand
TGGATTGATACAGTTGAGTTATCATCCACTGGACGTTCAATGTTGTTCATAGATCCTCCTTCGCTCTCATTCCTTACGGATATAAGTCGAAACTAGAAATTAAATACGTTCACGGCGTCGTGAAATTATACCACGTTCTACCAATGCGCCTATAATCACCGCTACACCTGTTATACCAGCTTCTAATAAAGTGGGAGTAACAAACACGAGCGGATTACCTTGATACGTTGGGAAAACGGTGGGAACTAAAGATACAATAAATTCTGGAATATAACCACCGTATAAAATATGGGCATTCATAGCAAGCCATAAAGCAGCGGTTAAAATAATGCGAAATAATCGTATACCTCTATATGCTATATCTCTTGGATATAAATAAAATACAAATACTAACAAAGATATAAGCAACAACACAAATTCTGCAAACAGTATATTCACATTCATTGATGATGCATACATGAAGTATACCATTGGATCCTGTAAATCAATATACAGAAGCGAACCAATATATAAAAATGGGATTGGTATAGTATACCCAATTATATCAAAGGCTTCATCTACCATGCCCCATCGATGATTTCGATTGAAAAACTTAGTTGCTAACAGACCACAAAGTTCAATGAGCACTTGAACGATAAAATACACCACAAAAAGAAGCAATGCTGTTACAATTCCATTCTCTGTAGTAAAGTTAAATGGCGTATGAAGAAATGAAAATACTGTCCACCAAGCCCAACTATATGCATGATAGCCCATACTCAATGGTAGATCGTCGTTAAATTTAACATTTTTTAATCTTCGTACCATGAGAGGTATTACAAGGGACAATACAGGGAATACTAATATAGGTAACGCTAATGCTCCACTCAAGGAAAGAACTGTCGTTACAGCACTTACAAATAAAGCGCAAACAACGGTAAATAACCAGAAACTCTTATTCATTACGGCCTCCCACTAAGCGAGTAAGACCATATGCTAAGATCAAACTAATAGTGACACCGATATACATAGCTACTAAGAAAGCTACATCTCGGCCAGCTGTAGGCCAGCTCCATAGCATCGATAAATCTACACCGAGAAAAATACCTTTATAGCTAATGCCGTGGATTATAATCCAACTTACAACATAAGCAATACGGCTAATCGATTTTCCATCTCCAAAGGTACTACTTTTAAACGATAAATATGCCCAAGGCATTATTAGTGATAAAAGTAAATACCATACAAGTGCTACGGTAGCACTTGATCCATTATGAATCATATATGCAATAATAGGAATTACTACGATAAATAGATTCAAATAAACGGATCTTTTACAAATATCCATTAATGTGTTCATATAGATCTCCTATGATATGTAATCTCTTTGTATTTTACAATAATCATAGATAAATGTCATCAAAAAAGAAAAACCTCCATACAGGTAAATGAATACCTTATATGGAGGCTTCTAATTAAGCTACTACAGAGTCAGCTGTTACATCAATTGTAGGAACAGCGTCCTTTGGTTCTTCTTTTTTCAACAATGGAGTCATGCTTTCTAAGCCGATACCCAATGTGAATAAATTATGCAACCAAGCTGTTTGACTTGGCGGCATAATACCGAGTACGCCACCACCTACAAGAGCACCGTTGAAACCAACGATACCATTGTAATTAGCTTTGATACGTTTCATCAATGCCATAGAAATGCGGCGTAAATCTACAAGAGCTTGTAGATGATCGGAAGAAATAGTAACATTTGCAATTTTTTGAGCGATTGGTGCGCCTTCATTCATAGCGATACCAACATGTGCTTCAGAAATTGCTGGGGAATCGTTAATACCATCCCCTACCATCATAACAGTATAGCCTTCAGCTTTTGCTTGTTTTACATAAGCTGCTTTATCTTCTGGCAATACTTCAGCATGCAATTCATCGATGCCGAGTTCGTCAGCTACACGTTGTGCATTACGTTTGGAGTCGCCAGTCATCATGACAACCTTTTTAATACCCAATGTGTGTAAATCAGCTATAACTTGTTTTGCTTCCTCACGAACAGGGTCTTTAATACAAATAACCGCTGCTAGTGTACCTCCAATAGCGAGGTAAATATGGGAAGATGAATTTGGTAAATTATTGAACTTTTCTTGTTCATCTGCAGGAATTTTTGTCTTTTCATCATCAAAGATGTAGTGAGCACTACCAATGCGTACACGGTAGCGACCAACTTTAGATGCAATACCATGAGCTACAACGTATTCTACGTCGGAGTGCATTTCCTTGTGAGGCAAGTCATGATCCTTAGCAGCGCGTACAATTGCTTTTGCCATGGAGTGAGGGAAATGTTCCTCAATACATGCAGCTAATTTCAACATTTCATCTGCATCATGACCGTTGAACGGGATGATTTGTTCAAACTCAGGTTCTGCTTTTGTAAGAGTACCTGTTTTATCGAACACAATCATATCTGCTTGTGCAATTTGTTCTAAGAACTTACCACCTTTAACAGTGATACCGCGTTTAGATGCTTCTTGCATAGCGGAAAGTACTGCCAATGGAATGGATAATTTTAGAGCACAAGAGAAGTCAACCATAACGAAAGACAATGCTTTCATCACATTTCGAGTCAACAAATATGTTAAACCAGCACCAATAAAGCTAATTGGAACTAATTTATCAGCCATGCGGTATGCTTGTTGTTCCATACCGGATTTCATTTGTTCAGACTCTTCAATGAGGTTAACGATTTTTTCGTAACGAGATGTTTTGGATGTGCTACGTACTTCTACAATAGCTTTACCGTCTTCAACAACAGTACCTGCATATACAGAACTGTCTTGATCGCGACGAAC
>CADFKY010000142.1 GCA_902834965.1 Veillonellaceae bacterium | reverse complement strand
GCTCCATTCTTCCGTCCAGAATTCTTAAACCGTTTCAATGCAGTTATCGAATTCAATCAATTGAAAAAAGAAGATTTGAAACAAATCGTAGATTTAATGCTTGATCAAGTCAATAAAACTTTAGCTAAAAAAGAAATTACTCTTGATGTAACTGAAGCAGCTAAAGAATTGTTGATGGAACAAGGTTACGATAAAACTATGGGCGCTCGTCCATTACGTCGTGTTATCGAATCTGAAATCCGCGATAATGTAACTGACTTCTACTTGGATCACATCGATGCAAAACACTTGTTGGCTGATGTTGTAGATGGTCACATTGTTATCAGTGATAAAGATACTGATAAAAAATCTGATGATACATCCAGTGATGAAAAATCTGCAGACGACAGCAAACAAGCTGATGATGCTGCATCCAAGGACAATAAATAATCAGTAGGCTATTAACACTAACTAATGAATCCCTTACAACTCTCTCCATATACAAATAAATAATAGTCCTATTGATGGTGAAAGCACCCGACATATGTCGGGTGCTTTTTTTATGTATCAATAGTTGTGTATTAATAAAAGAATTTTGTATACATGACAAAAATCATTGCTAATATATCGATTTGTTTAGTATAATCATATCACTAAATTCAATATTCTATAGAATTTAAAAAAGAGATGAAGAAAGGGAGGAGATATTGATGTCACATTATGTAGATCTAAACAGCGATTTAGGTGAAAGTTTTGGCAACTACACATTAGGCATGGATAGTGAAGTATTAAATCATGTAACTAGTGCTAATGTTGCTTGTGGATGGCATGCTGGGGATCCTCTCATTATGGATGCGACGGTTCGCATGTGCAAGGAGAAGGGCGTAGCCGTAGGGGCTCATCCTGGGTATCCTGACTTAATGGGCTTTGGCCGTCGTGCAATGGCAGTAAATCCGGCAGAGGCAAAAGCGTATATGATATATCAAGTGGGTGCATTACAAGCCTTCTGTGATAGCTATGGCATTACATTACAACATATGAAATTACATGGTGCTTTTTATAATACTGCCTGTGTAACTCCTGCATTGGCAGATGCTGTATTAGATGGCTTACAAGCGGTAAACCCTAATATTGCAGCTATGGTATTGAGCGGTAGCTATATTGCGAAAGAGGCACAGCGCCGAGGTATTCCTGTAATTCAGGAGGTCTTCGCTGATCGTGGTTACACTGATGAAGGTACATTGGTACCTCGTACAGAACCTGGTGCTTTCATAAAAGACCCTCAAGAGGCTCTTGAACGAGTGCTCATGATGGTTACAGAAGGCAAGGTTGTTACTAATACAGGAAATACTATCGATATTGTAGCCGATTCCGTATGCGTACACGGCGATAACCCTGAAGCGATTGCTTTCACAAATTATATCCGTGAAGGCCTTACAAAAGCGGGTGTTACAGTAGCTAATTTTCAGAACCGTAAATAGTAAAACGGCCATTAGAAAATAAGCGATAAATAGAAAGTACGTAGAAAATACGTAGTAAATACGTAGTAAATACGTAATAAATAATAAGTACACAATAGATTGTTAGTTGATTAATGAATAAATAAGTTAGTGTGTGGAGGTCCTTATGAAACCAATTGCAGGTAAAGCGAGTTTATCTGTCCTCTTGGGGGCAGCTTTCTTGATGGCCACGTCCTCTATTGGGCCGGGCTTTATGTTACAAACGGCGGCATTTACAAATGAGTTGAAGTCTGATTTTGCGTTTGCCATCGTTGTTTCCGTTATTTTCTCTATTGTGGCACAGCTCAATGTGTGGACTATCATTGGCATATCTAAAATGCGCGGTCAAGATATTGCCAATAAAGTATTGCCAGGTCTTGGCTATTTCGTAGCATTCTTGATTTCCCTTGGTGGTCTTGCTTTCAATATCGGTAATATTGGGGGCGCGTCCATGGGCCTAAACATTGTATTTGGTATTGATACAACGACAGCGGCGGCTATTAGTGGTATCTTGGGTATTCTATTATTCGCATCTCCAAAAATGGGTGGTGTTCTAGATAACACCGCAAAAATTCTTGGTACTGTTATGCTAGTATTGATTGGTTATGTGGCATTCTCTACAAACCCTCCAGTGGCTGAAGCGGTTACTCATGCGGTGGCACCAACGCATTATCCGTGGCTTGCTACTATTACGCTTATCGGTGGTACTGTAGGTGGTTACATTACCTTCTCCGGCGGTCACCGCCTCATTGATGCAGGTATTACAGGTCAAGAACATTTGAAAGATGTGCGCCGTGCAGCATTCATGGGTATGTCTGTAGATGCGGTAGTTCGTATATTACTATTCTTAGCGGTTCTTGGTGTTGTATCCATGGGCTTTGCGTTAGATCCTAAAGATCCAGCTGGTTCTGCATTCCTTTTAGGGGCTGGCGAAATCGGTCATAAATTATTCGGTATCGTATTCTTCTGTGCGGCCTTAACATCTGTAGTAGGTGCAGCGTATACATCTGTATCCTTCTTAAAAACATTGTTCAAAGTAGTAGAAAGAAATGAAAAATTGACCATTATGGCCTTTATCTTTATTTCTACATGTATTTTGATCTTCATTGGTAAACCAGCATCCTTATTGATTTTGGCAGGTTCTGTAAATGGCTTGATTTTGCCGATTACATTGGCTGTGATGCTCTTTGCTACTCATAAATCTGAAATTGTAGGAGACTACAAACATAATAAACTGTTATACTATACTGGATGGATTGTAGTACTTGTAACCGCGTATATTGGTGTTACATCCTTACAAGGTATTGCTAAATTACTAGGTTAATTTGATAGTTGTGAAAGTACCATTATTTTCGTTTGAAGGTAATGGTTCTTTCTGGTTATAAGA
>CADFKY010000141.1 GCA_902834965.1 Veillonellaceae bacterium | reverse complement strand
ATGACGGTTATGCAGATACATATTCTATCGTATATCCAATTATGAAAGAATATGGTTTCGCAGCCACTGTGTTTATCAATCCTGGCGATGTAGGTACACGGTTAACTTGGGATCAAATTCGTGAAATGCATAAAAATGGTATCACCATTTCAAATCATGGATTCCAACATATCGAAATGGGCCAATTGTCTGAAGCTAAACAAATAGAAAATATTACAAAGGCTCAAGAAGCCCTTGCAAAAGAAGTGGGCATCAAGGATAATCCTTGGTTCTGCTATCCTTATGGAGATAAAAATGAATTCACCGATGCTGCTACCAAGAAAGCAGGCATCAAAATGAGTATGGCTATGAAATCTGGCTGGGCTCATACAGGTGATAATCCATATAACATTTTGCGTGTTTGGGTTGGTAATGCTGTTGATATCAAACATTTTGAAGAACGCATTAGTACCGAACATTTCACTGATTTATAAGGAGAAATACATTGTTCAAAAAGAATTGGGTAAAGTTCATCATCATGGTGTTCTTATTTACCGTTGTAACCTCACCATTCGTGGTGCTCTTTGGACCATTTAATAATGTAAAGCGCGCCGTTATTGGTGCTATATTGCAATCTCGCCATCCTCATTACATTACATGGCTATTCAGTGAAGATGAATTGCAATCTATTTTGGGCACAGTTGGCGTTGTTAAAAGCCAAGATTTGTTCAAGTTTAATGCTCGTGAAGATAAGAGTTTAAACCTTGAAAAAATTCAGTCTGCTCGCTATGTAGGCTATATTCTTGAAATTCCAGATCCTCGTCGTATCGAAGTCGGTACAGCTGCTAATATTCAAGAAAAAGGCGATACTACAAGTAATATTGCGAAGATGAATAATGCGGTAGCTGCTATCAATGGCGGTGGTTTCCATGATCCAAATGGTACTGGTACAGGCCGTTTGCCTTATGGTTTTATTTTGCATGATGGTGAATATGTTATCGGTAAGGATGTAGGCCCTGACGAAGCGGTAGACTTCGTAGGTTTCTCTAAATCTGGCAACCTTATTGCAGGTAACTATGACAAAACACAACTTGGTGATATGAAAGCTATGGAAGGTATTACCTTTGGCCCACCTCTTATCGTAGATGGTAAGAAGATGATTACCGAAGGCGATGGTGGCTGGGGCGTAGGTCCACGTACTGCTATCGGTCAAAAGAAAGATGGTACAGTACTATTCCTCGTAATCGATGGTCGTCAACCAGGTTATTCTCTTGGCGCTACATTACGTGACGTACAAGATATTCTCTATGAAAAAGGTTGCTACATTGCAGCGAATTTAGATGGCGGTTCTAGTTCTACACTATACCTCAATGGTAAAGTAGTAAACAAACCAGCCGATTTATTAGGGGAACGCATGATCCCAACGGCGTTTATCGTGAAATAGGAGGACACATGAAACCTTTTACGCGTGTACTGAGCGCCTTTGCGGTAGGTATTCTTCTGCAAGGTGGGGTATACCTATACCTTGATCAATATATGTTTGCACCGACTACAGATTTTAATGTAGCCGGCGCTTCTAAGGATGATACTAAAAACTTCCCTGATATTAAGGAAGGTACTAAGTATGTATCTTATGACCGTCAGTTCATGGCGGTTGTTACTGAAAGCTCTTTGAAAATTTATAAGGCTAATGAAAGCAAGCCTACAACGATTGATTTGAAGGGTCGCTCTATTAGTTACTTTAGTTGGATGCCTGACCGTAATTATGCCATCATGGGTCTATATGACTCCAGAGAGGTTGTTATGGCTCGTCTCAATGCGGATGATCCTGAACATGAAGTAGATACAAAACTTGAAGACTTGCCTCGTAATAGTAAAATCGTAGATGCTGCGTATTCTGAAGCGACGAATGTTGTGTACATGAAGGTAAAAGTTCAAGAAAACGCATATCGTATTTATCGTACTGATGCGAACTATGATACGCGTCGCGTTTATATGCAGGCTACGGATATTGGCCATATTGGCGTATTCTATGATGAAGATAGATTCTTCTATGATAACGTTAAAACTGGTGATATCTTCATGTTTAACGGCATTGAAGGTGGTTGGCGTGTAATTAATCCACCAGGACGTTTCCGTCTAATTGGCGTTGATATGGATAAAACTATCTATATTGCTCGCGTGGATGAAGATAATAATGCCCTAACTGTTTATACAGGTAAATTGGGTGTAGGCTTCAAACCAGTTTATAAATATAATCATCCTACTACATTCAATGAATTGACATTGTCCGATGTAAAAGACATTATCAAGAATGGTAGCGACGAAACTACAAAGGTGACAGAGGATGATACTTCATCTAAATCATCTAGTGATAGTAAAAAGAAATCTTAAGAAAAGGCCTTTATAATGATTCATTATAAAGGCTTTATTCCTATACTCGTTTGTACTGTAAGGATATATATGAATATATTATTTGTACGACTCAGCTACATAGGGGATATACTACATGCCACACCTGCTGCGCGCTGGATCAAAGAGCATTACCCGGAGGCAAAGCTACATTGGATCGTAACCCCTAGTATGGTAGAACTTTTACAGGGAAATCCCTATGTAGATGAAATCATTCCTTGGGAACGGGATGAATATGAAGCACATTCTAAAAAACTACATATTCCAACGATGTGGCGCATGTGGTGGGAACTTAGAGATAAGTTAAAACCATACAAATTTGATGTGGCTGTCGATGTACAAGGGCGACTCATCACAGGGCTCGTTTTATTGGCATCAGGTGCACCCATTCGCCTTGGGCTTGGTGGTACAAAAGAGCTAAATTGGATGTTTACTAACTACAAGGCAAAGCCGAGTACAGATCATGTCATTAAGCGCTATATAGAGGT
>CADFKY010000140.1 GCA_902834965.1 Veillonellaceae bacterium | reverse complement strand
AGCAACGGACTGAAAATCCGTGTGTCGACAGTTCGATTCTGTCCTGAGGCACCATGTACATGCGGGAATAGCTCAGCGGTAGAGCACCGCCTTGCCAAGGCGGGGGTCGCGAGTTCGAATCTCGTTTCCCGCTCCACTAATTTTATATGGCGGCATAGCCAAGCGGTAAGGCAGAGGTCTGCAAAACCTTTATTCCCCAGTTCGATTCTGGGTGCCGCCTCCACAAACGTTACCCATGCCGGGGTGGCGGAACAGGCAGACGCAACGGACTTAAAATCCGTCGGTTGGAAACAACCGTACCGGTTCGATTCCGGTCCTCGGCACCAATTAAGACTAACTTCGGTTAGTCTTTTTTTCTTATGTAAATTAAGTTTTAATACTACATATTAAATAATACTATGAATAAGAAACCTAAATTGCTAATTAGTGAATGTCTATGCGGCGTATCATGTCGTTATGATGGAAAAGATAATTATATAGGGAAATTACCATTGTTAAAAGAAATGTTTGATTTAGTACCTGTATGTCCAGAAGTATTAGGTGGACTTAGTACACCGCGTGATCCTGCAGAGCGACAAGGAGAACGTATATGTACGGCTAATGGGACTGATGTAACTAAAGAATTCCTTATAGGTGCTCAGAATACATTAGATATAGCTTTTCAAAATGGGTGTAATCGGGCTCTAATGAAAGCAAAAAGCCCTAGTTGCGGCTATAAGCGCATTTACGATGGTACCTTTAGTAAAACCCTACGGGATGGTCATGGATGCACTGTAGAGGCTCTATTAAAGAATAATATTGAAGTGTATACAGAAGATGATATTGATCTATTAATAGGACAAAAAAAGAGATGAGTTTTAACTCATCTCTTTTTGTTTTTTATTACTTTACTATAACTTTAACTGGCTATTATTACATAATTATATGCTTTACTGATAACAGATTAATATGCTTAACTCAGTACAAGAAATAGTCCAGATTATTTACCTGCATTTACAGGATCGTTAGTTAATGGTTGTTCCCCTAGTAAGGTAGTAAGGTTATGTAAATTAAATCGATACTTATCATTACTGAAGTCTCGTGTTGCATCATAACGTTGGTTAGGTGCATGCATGAGGCCGATTAATGTGTCATATAGTAAATCATTTGTAAAGTATTGATGTTCGTGCTTAGTAAGTTCCTCTGCAGTTTGAGGATACGCTGCACGATATTGAGGAGATAAATAAATCCAGAATGGAATGTGAGTCATAACAAAGTCAAATGTATCTGGGTTATGAGATTTATCTAAACTTTCACCGTGGTCAGAGAAATAGACCATAGCTTGTAAGTTTAATTTTTCCTTACCATACGTATAGATTTGTTGTAATAACCAATCAGTATACAGTTGGCTATTAGCATATGCTTCTTGGCCATCTGGATACGGGCCTTGTTTCCATTTACTAAACTCATGAGGGTAACGGTCATTGTAATAAATATGGCTACCCATGATATGAATAACAATAAAGTTATTTTTCGTAGGATCTACAGATTGTAATAAAGGCAATAAAGATTCATCATAGCGGTCAGAGAATGCATATGATTCGTGAGACCATTTTGTAGTATCTGCTGTTTTGGCCATTAGAGAAATGGCTGTATCGTATTCACCAAATACACCTTGGTTACTAAACCAAGAAGTAGTATAACCAGCCTTTTTAGCTACGTCTAAGATGTTTGCTGAATCAAGGAATGGTTTATCATCATATTGATTGCGTTCGGATAGAGCGCGTTCTAGGGTAGGTACAGTTTGTACATAGGATGAATATGCATTATCAAAGAACACAAAATCTTTGTTATCAGAGCGCATATTACCTTGCCATGGTGTATCGTCATAAGGGAAGTTTTGATTATAAACCTTCATATAATCACGAGAACTAGACTCACCAATTACTAATATGATCGTACCTGGTGTTTTATTGGCAGAGGTTTCCTTTGTATCTAAATTAAAGGAATCGAAAACTAAATGATGGTTATCATTATATTGTTGCATCTGTTTTACATAATCGCCAGCAGCAATCCAGTTTGCTACAATACATGTTTTAGGGAATAAGAAGAATGGTACATATACTAAGAATGCTACTATAAATGCAATTAGCAATGTAGAGCGCATAGGTCGTGTAGTATTTAAGTTTACCACTGCTTTCATTCCTAGATTAGACCAGTAGAGTAGATACGTCCAAGCTACTAGACCGATACCAACAGCGATAAGACCAGGAATACCAGCAGCATTTTTTAAGAATCCAAAGGCTTCCTCAGGGTTTGTCATATATACTGCTAGTAAACTAGCTGGCGTTAAACAATGCCATGTAGTTAAGTAGTATCCAATTTGTAAGAATGGAATAAGACTTAATATCATGGTAATGATTGCCATGATTAATGATGTGGTTTTATGAAGGCGATTCGTTTGATTTAGTAAGAATTGAATTCCAGATAAGCCCATAAAAATGAGTAGGCCAAATAAGAAGTCATTAGCGAATTCATAGAAATATAAAGGCTTAACATAGGACCAGTGGAAAAGGAGTGGGAATGTAAGAGCCCAAAGAATACCAACTAATCCATATCCTAAAAATGGTCTATGAAAAACGGTACACCCCATAAAGTATTGAAATAAAAAAGTACCTACAATTGTTGGTACTGCTAAAATCGTTATATCTTCAACATCTAGTCCTAGTGTAATAGGTTCATAGATGAAAAATAGAGCTATATATAAAACAATACCAATGATACCAAAGCGAAAGATGGGGTTTCTCCCAATTTGCTTTAAACTAGATAACATAATAAATCCCCTCTTGTAGGAATACACAATAAATTTTTTTCATAATATATAATAATTACTATAATAAAGATAGCAGATGACTGTAAAAAAAACAATTATTTGAAAGTACTACTA
>CADFKY010000139.1 GCA_902834965.1 Veillonellaceae bacterium | reverse complement strand
TGTGTCACACTTTTTGTGGTATTTAAAAAGGATTGGGGCGAAATAAACCGTACCTCAGCAGTAGCAGGAAAAGCATTGTATATTTGCATGGCTTTTGCTCTTGGTATTGGTGTTTATGATGGTTTTATTGGCCCTGGTACAGGTACATTTTTAATTATGGGCTTTATTTTTACTGGCTTTGATTTTCTGCATGCTTCTGCGAATGCAAAAATATTGAATTTTACCAGTAATTTAGCATCCTTAATCGTATTTTTCTATTTAGGTCACGTCAATATTAAGTACGGTTTAGCTACAGGGGTAGGCCAAATTATAGGTGCTTACCTAGGATCTCATTTAGCTATTGCTAAGGGTTCGTCGTTGGTACGTGTTGTATTCTTGTCGGTAACGACAGTTATGTTGTTGAAATTAGTCTATGACTATGTTTCCACATTATAGGAGGGCAAGGTATGCCTCATAAAAGTGATGTACAAGTGGCATTGATTAGTGGTGGCACATCGGGCATCGGATTTGCTACGGCAAAATTGCTTCTTAAAGAAGGCTGGTGTGTTGTCATTAACGGTCGTGATGAAAAATCAGGACAAACGGCTAAGATGAAATTGCGCCGCTATTCTTCAAGGGTGCAGTACATCCAAGGGGATGTATCGAAGATTGAAGATTGTCAGCGTATTGTAAAAGAAACCGTTAAATTATTTGGCGGTGTTTCTGCTCTCGTAACAGCAGCAGGCTATTATGAAGAAGAGCTTCTAGCAGATGTAACGGAAGCAGCCTTTGATGAAATGTTTGGCACCAATGTGAAAGGTACGGTTTTCTTGTGCCAAGCGGCATTGCCCTATTTGCGCGCTACAAAGGGCAGTATCGTAACGGTAGCTAGTGATGCAGGTTTACAAGGTAATGTGGCTTGCTCTGTATACGGCGCTTCAAAAGGTGCGGTAGTGAGTTTTACGAAATCACTATCCCTTGAAATGGCACCACATAATGTGCGCGTTAACTGCGTATGTCCTGGTGATGTGGATACCTCTTTAGTAGATAAACAAATTGCAAATGCTCAGCAAGATGCAGAGGCTGCTAAGGCTGAAATGGGCCAACATTATCCATTGGGACGCATTGGTCAACCTCATGAAATTGGAGAGGTTATTGTATTTTTATTGAGCAATAAAGCTTCCTTTGTAACGGGGGCAGCATGGACTATCGATGGTGGTCTCACTAGTTGGTAATATAGAAAATCTTAGATAATATTTCACTTTTTAAATCTTAGGAGAATTATAAAAATTTATTCCCCTTATATCAATAGAATGGTATAATAATACTAATAATATGACCTATAGTTGGTTCACAACAAAGGAGAATACTTATGGCAGAATATAATGGCGTAACACTTGAGCCACTTATGGATGGTTCTCAAGACCGTGACTATCAAGTTGAACAATTTATTTTCTGGGGTGCAGGTCGTGCAGCGGCATTGGCATTATCCCCTAAATTCAGCAGTGTTGCTTTGTGCGCCAATGCAACGTATATGGTAACTCGCATTGCACATCTTTACGAAGTAGAATTACAATCTGGTGCCGTAGTGGGGCTAGTTGGTGGTCTTAGCACAGCTGTAGGTACAGCGGCTATTTCTCTTCTTGTTCCTCTAAAAGCAGTTCGCGTTCCTGTAGCAGTTGGTTTAACATATGCTATCGGTAAAATTGCTCACATTTGGATCCAAGATGGTATGCCTTCTGATATCGAACGTTATAAACCAATGGTTGCTGAATTCCTTGAAAGCGGTAAAGCTATAGCAGGTGACATCATCCGTGATGCAAGCGCTAGCATTCCTTTCACACAAGGTCAACGCGACGTTTGGGCTGGTATTGCTAATGAAACAGGTCTTGCTAAAGAAACTTTGAAACAAGTTTACGAAGAAAAAGTAACACCTGCTATCGATAAATGGAATACAGAAACAAAATATCAACTTCATGACAATGCAGCAGAAGTTGTGGCGAAAGTAACCGATGCGGCAAAAGAGAAAATTGATGTTGCTAAAGAAAATATTGATGTAGCTAAAGAATTAGCTAAAGGTGGCGTAGAAGTAGCTAAAGCTTCTGCACAAGCTGCAGTAGAAACTGCAAAAACTAAAGCTAATGATGCTGTTGAAACAGCAAAAGATGTTGCTACAAACACTGTTAATACAGCAAAAGATAAAATTGGTGGTTTGCGCAAATAGGCGCTAAAGGATTATGAAGATGAATCCATTAAAAATTATTACATATGGTAAGTATTTTAACGAATCTAAATTCGCCGCTTTTTTAGGACGATATGGTAAGAAGCTTGCCTTTGTACAACGAGCAGTGACCTTGTTCCTTTGTATGCGTGACAAGGACACTCCAAAATATGTAAAAGCAGTCATTGCTGGTGCCTTAGGGTATCTCGTATTACCTATTGATATTGTACCGGATACAATTCCTGTATTAGGTTGGATAGATGATGTAGCAGTGCTTGGTCTTGCCTTCAAGGTTGCCAATCGTTACATTAAAACTCGTCATCAAGAAGAGGCAAAAAAATACTTCCCATTTGGTGGCAGTAACTAGCTTTTAACCATTAAGGCAGTTTGATCCGTTGCGATTGAACTGCCTTTATTTATTTGACACGCTAAAGTAATAGATATACAATGAAGGTTGTATTCTATGAAAAAAGAAGGATAAATATATGCATATTGCTTCAGTAAATGTACGATTTTACGAAACCGATATGATGGGTATTGCGCACCATAGTAATCATTTTAGATGGTTTGAAATGGCACGCATTGAATTCCTTCGTCAAATCGGTGTAACCCTGTGGGATATGATGAATGAGGATATTGTATTTCCTATCATGAATGTATCCTGCAATTATAAAGAACCAGCAAATTTTGATGATGAACTTCACATCGAAACATATTTGGTTAAGATGACACGTGCACAAATGATATTCCGTTATCGTATGCGCCGTGCCAGTGATGGTGCGCTCCTAGCTACGGG
>CADFKY010000138.1 GCA_902834965.1 Veillonellaceae bacterium | reverse complement strand
GTGATTCCCAATGAACCAGATGCATTATATGATGCATTAGACCATAAGTTACGCCGTCCAGTGGAGAAATGATGAAGTTATTAAATAAAGCGTTATTACGCATGAGTGATTGGAGTCGCACTACGTGGTGCCTTGCCATACTCATGACCGTTGCCTTCGTCCTTATCGGGCGTTTAGCACAGTTACAGGTCTTTGATACCTTTGACCTAGAGAAGAAAAACTTATTACAAGTTCAAGTAGATAGAAAATTACAATCGCCGCGCGGTACAATCTATGACCGTAATGGCAAGCCTTTGGCGATGAGTGTAGTTACAAAATCTTTATATGCGGATCCGAAGATGATTAAACAGTCTCCTCAAGAGATTGCGGATCTCATCTCACCGTACGTAACGATGTCAAAAGAGAATATTGTGAAAGCTTTGCAAGAGGATACCGCCTTTGTCTGGTTGAATCGTATGATGGATGCAGACAAATCAAAAGGGGTACAACAAGTTATTAAGGATAATAATATTGCAGGCCTTAATTTCGTTGAAGAATCTAAGCGCTATTATCCAAATGGTGTCTTAGCGGCACAAGTATTAGGCTTTGTCGGTACTGATGATAAAGGCCTTGATGGGCTAGAAATGGTTCTTGATGACGAATTAAAGGGGGGCGTACAACAAGAAATTGTAGCTACTGATAATAAAGGGAATGCCATCTTTGGTTCCGTACTATCTAAATTTTTACCAGATAAGGGTAAAAGTGTAACCTTAACCATCGATGCAACAATTCAATTTATTGCAGAACGCGCTCTTGATAAGGCGATGGTTGATACAGGAGCTAAGCATGCCAGCGTTATCGTTATGGATCCAAAGAACGGTGAAATATTAGCGATGGCCAATCGTCCAAGTTATGATCCTAATAACTACAACCAAAGTGGTGAAGAGGCTTTCAAAAATATTGCGGTTACCAATTTATATGAACCAGGCTCTACATTCAAACCTATCATTGCATCTGCAGCTCTTGCAGCAGGCAAATGGAAGTTAGACACTGTGTATAACGATAAAGGGGCCTTCGCTGCCAATGGACATATCATTAGAAACTGGAATGGTGAGGGATATGGTCCTGTTCGTTTGCTAGATATTTTGAAGTACTCTATTAATACTGGTATGGCTGAAATTGGTACATTAACAGGCGCAGATATTCTCTCGAAATATGTACGTGATTATGGCTTTGGTTCTGAAACAGGTATTGAATTGCCTGGTGAAGGAGCAGGTATTTTGTATAATCCAGAGGATATGAGTAAGCTAGACGTTGCGACTATGTCCATCGGTCAAGGTATTGCGGTTACACCATTACAAATGGTTCGCGCCTTTGGTGCACTTTCTAATGGTGGGGCTATGATGAAACCACATATCATCAAGTCTTATAGTAACTCTCAAGGCGATGTAACAAGTACGACTGAAACATCTGTTGTGGGACAACCAGTTCCGGCGGAAACCGCTAAAACCATTGTAGATATTCTAGAAAAAGAAGTATCCGAAGGTGGCGGTACAAAAGCGATGGTAGAAGGTTATCACTTCGGCGGTAAAACTGGTACGGCGCAAAAACTAGATACCAAACATGGCGGTTATCTCGACGGACAATACATTGCGTCCTTTATTGGCTTTGGCCCTGTAGAGGATCCAAAATTTGTAGTTCTTGTCGTTATTGATGACCCACAAAAGGGTTCTTTTTATGGTAGTCAAATTGCAGCCCCTGTATTTAAGGACATCGTATCTCAACTTGTACGGTATTACCAAATGAGTCCGTATGTTAAAGAAAGTACACCAGTAGCTGTTAAAGCTGCTAATACATTACCTGAACCAAAACCGGGAAGTGATGGTTCTGTTACATTGCCTAACTTTACTGGTTTTACCTATGGTGAAGTGCGTGATTGGTTACATAAGGCGGGACTTGCCTTTAAACCGGATGGAACTGGTACGGCTACATCTCAAGATGAAAGTAGCGGTACAACTGTTCAGGCTGGTACAGCAATTACTGTTCATTTCCGTAGATAAAACGAATTCGGTCATAATTAGAAATTATAGACAGTTCGTTATATAATAGAATAAGAGACTTAGGTGCCTCTCCGGAGGCACCTTATTTTATAGATAGTTTGAATGAATGGAGATACTTATGATCGAATTACGCGGTAAAGCAGTAGCAGACGCTCACAAGGCGATTTTACAAGAAAAAGTTGCAGCAGTTGGCGACTCTGTAATTACTATGGCAGTATTACTCGTTGGTGAAGACCACGGTGCTCATATGTACGCTACATTTATGGAAAAGACAGCCAAGAACTTTGGCTATGGCTTTGTGTTAAAACAATTACCTGAAACGGCTACACAGGATGAAGTAGTTACAGCATTGCAAGAATTAAATAATGATGCGGCTGTTCATGGGATTTTACCGTTAATGCCGATGCCTAAACACATTGATACAGAGGCTCTTATCGATATGCTAGATCCTAAAAAAGATATCGATGGTCTAACTACGTATAATATTGGTCTTGTAACTGCCGGTAAAGGTGGCTTTGCCCCTTGTACTGCCAAGGCGTGCATGGCGATTTTAAACCACTATGATATTCCTGTAGAGGGTAAACATGTGGTAGTAATCGGTCGTAGCCAAGTGATTGGTAAGCCGGTAGCTCTTATGACACTTGGTGCACATGGTACGGTTACAATGTGCCATTCCAGAACCCCTGATTTGGCAGAACAAGTAAAACGTGGCGATATCGTTATTGCTGCAGCGGGTCGTGCTCATATGATTACAGCAGATATGATTAAGCCAGGTGCTGTTGTTATCGATGTAGGCATTAATGAACTAGAAGGTAAGACGGTAGGCGATGTTGATTATGAAGCGGTAAAAGATATTGCGTCTGCAATTACTCCAGTGCCTGGTGGTGTAGGCTCTGTAACGACTACTATGATGCTTGAAGCTGTATATGAGGCATACCATGCATGAGATGTCTATAGCAGAAGG
>CADFKY010000137.1 GCA_902834965.1 Veillonellaceae bacterium | reverse complement strand
TAGGTACGATTATACGTACTGCTGTAGCAGCAGGTGTGAAGGGCATATTCTTGATGAAAGGTACAGTAGATCCTTTTAATGATAAGACGGTACGTAGCACAATGAGTGCGTTACATAAAATACCAGTCTATGAAGATGTGACATTATCTATACTCAATGATCTGATTGCGGAATCTAATATGTCTACCTATGTAACTGCCTTAGAAAACTCAAAACCATATCATATGATTACATACGATAAACGATGTATGTTGATTTTAGGTAATGAAGGGAATGGGGTAACACCTGAGGTTATGAATCTATGTAAGCACCGAATCATGATCCCCATGTATGGTGACATTGAATCGTTAAATGTGAGTGTAGCAGCGGCTCTATGTATGTATAAAGCTCAAGAGCAATTGATGTCATAATTAAAATACTTGAGAATCAAATCAAGTATTTATGATAAAAATTTATAAGTATATCGAAAGTCCTCTACTAGTATACAAGTAGGGGGCTTTTGTATTGATTTTATAGTTCTGTATTTGGTACAATAACATATATCCTTTGTGGGAGAACAAAGTTCTCCCCTTTTTTAATGAAAAGGAAGAAAACTATGTCCAAATTAATAGTAAATGCCGACGATTTTGGTCTTCATAGTGCAGTTAATGCTGCAGTCATTGATGGCCACCGTACAGGTATCATTACGAGCACCTCTCTATTAGCGGGAGGCGAAGCTTTTACAGAAGCCGTAAGTATGGCAAAAAATAACCCTAAGTTGGGCATTGGTGTTCATATCGCCTTAGTAGGTGGGCTAAAACCGGTATGTAATCCATCTGAAGTACCATCTCTGCTTACATCCGAAGGCGTCTTTCCAGAAACATATATCGATTTTATGAAACGAATTTATACTGGAAAGATTAACTATAGTGAGTTGCGCAAAGAAATTCACGCTCAAATGGAACGAATCATGGAGTCTGGTTTGCACGTAACGCATATTGATGGTCATCAACATATGCATGTATTACCAACGGTACTACCAATCGTTATTGAGCAAGCGAAACACTATGGTATTAATGCAATACGCATTCCTGATGAATCCTCTTTATTTGTCAATTATATGTACTCGCCAGTGCGATTACTAGGCAAGGTCGGTTTGTCTACTGTAGCGGCAAAGGCAAGACCTACAGTGCGGGATAATGGTATGTATTCCACACAATATTTTTGGGGGATGGTAAACGGGGGACACATTAACCAGAAAACGTTAATGGGTATATTAAAATCCGTATCTAAAAAATCAGGTACTCATGAATTGATGATTCATCCAGGTTTAAATAATACGATTTTGGGAAATCAATATAAATGGGGCTATCATTGGGAGGATGAATTACAAGCTGTTTGTTCTAACCATACGCGTTTATATATTAGACAACATAATATTGAGCTAATTAATTATGGAGACTTGATATGAGTAAAATGATGAAGAGAGGCATTTTTATGTTTCTCTTACTATTGGCTGTGTCAATTGGTATCATTTACTACACTATTGATTTAGATGCATTAAAAACAATTTCATCATTTAATAGTATTTCTTTATTATTAGCTTTGATAGCTTTAGCAGCAGGTATGTACTTTGATGGCCTACGGTTACAAAGACTTGTAAAAATCGGTGGGTACAAGCTATCCATAAAGGCGGTACTTCGCGTAATTTTTAGTAATTATTTTATGGCCATGTTGACACCAGGTGCCAGTGGAGGTGCTGTAGCGCAAGTTCTAGTATTGAAAAGTTATGGTGTACCAATATCTAAAGGCACGCCAATCGTTTTAATACGCACCGTATTTTCTATTATGTTCTTGGTCATCATGTTACCTTTAGTATTTTTACGTGATGCCATTGAAATTCCTTATATCTCACGAGATATGCTATTAATTTTCGCTGTATTAGCTGTTATTGCCACGCTTTTAGGTACATATATCTTGCAGACTAAATATATGCGTCAATTTGTATATAATTTAGCGCAACGTTTTAAAGCACATAAAACAAGAGATTGGCTCTCTAAATTAGAAACCTTGAATCAAGGTTTAGGATTACTATATAAACAACCGATTCAATCCTTTATTGTATTTATTGAGTCTGGATTGAGTTTATTAAGCTTATACTGTATTGCACCTGCATTGATGTATGCTTTCACACCAGATATTCCTATCATTGATATATTAGATCGAATGATTCTATTAAATCTAATTTTATATTTCGCGCCAACACCAGGGGGAACAGGGATTGCAGAAGGACTATTTGTTGTATTGTTTAGTACCTTTGTACCTAATGGAACTGTTGGTATTGTGGCTGTAGCATGGCGAGTTATGGCAGAATATTTGCCATTTTTTATTGGTATGTATGCAGTATTAACATTATATGGGCGTCAATTTGTGGCCCAAGAAACTTCAAAAGAACAATAAGGGAGTGTGTGTTCTATGACTAAACCAAAAAAAGATAAGTTTTATCTGGTGCAAGAAGATATTTTACCAGAAGCGATAAAAAAGACGATCAAGGTAAAAGAGATTTTGAAGCTAGGTGAAGTTAAAACGATTAATGAAGCAGTTGAAAAAATGGATTTGAGTCGTTCTGCATATTACAAGTACAAAGATTATGTATTCCCATTTTTTGAAATTGCCCAAGGTAAAATCGTTAGTATTTATGTTTCCATGTCTAATGAATCTGGCATGCTATCTAGTGTTTTAAAAGCCATTGCAGAACGGAATGGTAGTATTTTGACAATCAATCAAGATATTCCTTTACAGGGTATTGCAAACAGTAGCATTTCCTTTGAAACGAAAGATTTACAAGGATCATTAGAAGATTTATTATTAGATATTCGCTCTATGAAGGGCATTATTAAGGTAGAAATTTTAGGCCAAGCATAGGCTATTGAAGAGAGTAGGACAATTATGACCACTATAAAAATTGCATTATTAGGTTTTGGTACTGTTGCACAAGGTACATTTAATTTGTTGCAAGATAATG
>CADFKY010000136.1 GCA_902834965.1 Veillonellaceae bacterium | reverse complement strand
ATCAATAGGATGATACTCATTGCCATGCCTACTACAGTCGCAAGGCCCATGCCTTTCAACACAACAGGACCTACAGCAAGTTCAGCACCGCTAAGGCCTACAACAAGGATAACAGATGTTAAGATCATGTTCACAGGATTTGTATAATCTACCTTGCGTTCTACAAGCATGCGCAAACCGGATGCTGCAATGATACCGAACAAGAGAATGGATACACCACCCATAACCGGTACTGGGATAGCATGGATAAGAGCAGCTACTTTACCTACAAAGGAGATAATCATAGCAAGAACAGCAGCACCGCCGATAACCCATACACTGAAGCAACGGGTGATAGCGAGTACACCGATGTTTTCACCATATGTCGTATTTGGTGTAGCACCAAAGAAACCAGATAAAATATTCGCAAGACCATCACCGAGCAAAGAACGTTGTAAGCCTGGTTCTTTCATCAAGTCTTTGGATACGATGTTACTAGTTACAACCAAGTGACCTACATGTTCTGCAAATACTACAAAGAGTGCTGGCATAATCATGATGATTGCATTGATATCAAATACAGGCATGCCATAGAACTGCGGTAAGGAGAACCAAGGTGCAGCCTCTACGCTAGAGAAATCAACAACACCCATAAAGGCGGATAATATATAGCCGGAAACAACGCCAATCAAAACAGGGATAACTGCTAAGAAACCACGGAACACAACAGTACCAAGCAAGGTAACAACTAAGGAAAACATAGAAATAAATACAGCTTGGCTGTGGCTCATGCCCAAATCTTGATTACCAATAAGGCCAGACATGCTCATCGCTACTGGTGCCAATTCCAAACCAATAATAGCAACGATAGCACCCATGGCAGCCGGTGGGAATAACTTATCAATCCAACGCGTACCAATATAGCGAACTAGAACAGATAAAATCACAAAGGATAAACCAAATACAACGAAGGCACCTTTAGCTGCCTCATAACCGAGGCCGGCAGATAATACACCAGCTACAGGAGCAATGAAAGCAAAGCTAGAACCGAGGTATGCAGGGATTTTACCTTTACATACGAATAGGTATAGCAATGTACCGATACCATTCATAAATAAAGCTGTTGCAGGATCTACCTTTAACAAATATGGTACTAATACAGTAGAGCCAAACATAGCAAATAAATGTTGGAAACTAAGTGGCAACATACGCCCCCAAGACGGGCGCTCTTGAATATCAATATAATCCTTCATTTTTTCCTCTCACCACAATAACAACACTAGGTTCCAACGCTATACCCGGTATGATATAGCATTGGATTTTACACATATATGTTACTCTTATGAAACATAAGAATTACACATCAATTTTTAGGTCTCGGACGTCTACGCGTTGGTCTTCTAGGCTCTCTAGGTCTAAACGGACCAGGCATTGCAGTCTTGTCTGTTTCTTGAGTCACCTTAGGTTTGAAGCGACTTTGCGTCTCTTCACGCAAGGATGGTAAATCCTCAGTCGTACCAACTTGTTTTACACCTTCTACATTACGGCGCCCAACGCTAGCTAATAAGCCTATGGCCATAAAGTTCATTAACAATGAAGAACCACCATAACTAATAAATGGCAAAGGCACACCTGTTACCGGCATAATGCCGCAAACCATGGCAATATTAAATAATGCTTGTCCACTGATGAGCAAAGTTATGCCCATAGCTAACCATCTGCCAAATTCATCACGAGATTTATTAGCAATGCGGAAACCAAAGTATGTAAAGGCCACTACCAAGAGAACGACAAAGACAGCACCGACAAAGCCCATTTCTTGAGCCCACACGGCAAATGCAAAATCTGTATGAGCCTCTGGCAAGTAAAAGTACTTAGATGTACCTTGCATAAAGCCTTCCCCAAGAATACCACCAGAACCTACAGCCAAAAGACCTTGTACAGTTTGATAGCCCATATCTTGAGCATGAGGCCAAGGATCGAACCAAGACTGAATCCGTTCCCAACGATACGGCGACATACGAGCTGCAATGAAGCCTATCACACCAGCTACGGCAAAGGCACCACCAAAGAATCGTCCATCAAAGCCTGCTAAGTAAATTAGTATGAATGAGAACCCAAAGATTAGTACAGTAGTCCCCATATCTGGTTGCAAGATGGTTAGAACTGCAAAGATTATAGGCCAAACTAACATTGGCAACATATAACCTACCCGTTCTCCCACATAACCTTGTAAATTCGTTAGTGGATTATTATATCTCGCTTTTCCCCATTTTCTCATAGTACTCAACTTAGCCGATGTCCATATTATGGCCGCTAACTTGGCAAATTCCGATGGCTGTATCGATACGGGACCGATAACAATCCACCGACGAGCACCATTGATGACAGAGCCAGCCACTAGGACTAACACCATACCTATGAGTGTTACAATCATGATGCGTTGCAACATATGTGGCTTTTGTAGCTGTCGATAATCATACCGATATAACACTACACCTATTGCCATTGAAAACAATAGGAACCCCATATGTTTTGTAAAGTAGCCTAAGAGCCCTGTATTTTCGTAAATAGAGCTTATATAGGTGGCACTGAAGATATTTACACTACCTATAATCGTGATGAGCAATATAGGTAAGAGCATACCTTGTAAATCATTTTTAAAGAGTGAGCCCCACCGACTATCCCCCTTATTCGGTGTTTCCATATTAAGCCTCCTTTTGTACTTTTGGCTTAATTGCTTCTAAGCGGAAAATAGGTTGCCCTTTAGCACTAAACTTTTCTTCATACTCAGTCTTTACATTTGGAAGATCTGTGCTATGTAAGTCATAGGTTACATTCTTAAGTTCCCATCCACATTCTTTGAATTCTTCAAGAGAGAACATAAATAAACCTTCGTTATCAGTTTTAAAGTGAACCTCGCCACCATCTTTTAAAAGACGGGCATAACGATCGAGGAATGTATGGTATGTGAGGCGACGCTTAGCATGTTTCGCCTTAGGCCATGGATCACAGAAGTTGATATAGAAACGATCTACTTCACCAGGCGCTAC
>CADFKY010000135.1 GCA_902834965.1 Veillonellaceae bacterium | reverse complement strand
AATTGATACAGTATATAGATATTCAAGTGAATAGAAGAGGAATACATATGGATTTTGAAGAAAACCAAGTGCCAGAGGCGATTCTGGACAAGCTTACAAAGGTGTGTACATGCCGTAGCATTACACGTAAAACGATTAAGGAAGCCATTTTGAATGGTGCTCATACATTTCCTGAAGTAAAAGAGGCAACACGTGCCGGTACAGGCGCTTGCGGTGGTAAAGGCTGTGGCCCTCGTATCGTAAAGCTCTTAGCAGAAATGAAAGAGCAAGGTAAAATTTAAAACTAAGGAAAATTTAAATCTAAGCAAAAGTTAAGACTAAACAACAGTTAAGCGTAAGTTTGAGTTTAACTCATATAAAGACTATTACTTTAAACCAATACGGTATATATTCGTAGATTTGGGGTAATAGTCTTTTTTGCGCTAACGATTCATGAGATGTATTGGCGTTTTGGGGTTGTCTTTATTATTTGATATACTATACATAATACTTTTTAGAGATTTTGGAGGTATATATGTTTCGACGTATCGTAGCAGCTACGATGATCGGCGCATTGGCGCTCACAACGGGTTGCGGTTTACATAATCCATTTACTTCTAAGGCGGAGCCTGTAACTTATAAGTCTGTAGCACAGAGCGAGCTTTCACCAGAGGAAAAGGTGGACAAATTAGTGGCTAATATGTCTGACGCAGACAAGGTGGGGCAATTGTTGATGATTGGCATCCACGGCAAGATCTTGAACGATGATGCGAAGTTTATGCTCAATGAATACCGTGTGGGCGGCATTATCTTGTTTGACCGGAATATGGAGTCCAAGGATCAAGTGAAATCGCTGATTGCGGATATTAATAAAACTGGTAAAAGCGCGGGTTTAACGCCGTTATTCATCGGTATCGACCAAGAGGGCGGTGCCGTAGCGCGCATGGAGGATCAGCTCATCAAGGTTCCTCCAGCAGAAGAGTTAGGCAAGGAGCCTATTGAGCAGGCGGTATCCTTGGCCAAACAGTCTGGTACGGAACTTAAAGACTTGGGATTCAATATTAACTTTGCGCCTGTAGCGGACTTGGGCTTAACCTATGGCCGTTCCTTTAGTACAAATCCTGATGAGGTCGTACGCTATACCAGTGCAGTAGGCAAGGCCTATGATGAAGCGGGCTTGTGGTATTCTTACAAACATTTCCCAGGTATTGGGAAAACAGACGTGGATTTACATGCTGATACCAGTGTTGTGCCAGTATCTAAGGAAACATTGCTGAATGAAGATACGAAGGTATTTGTAGACCTTATTAAGCAGTCTAAACCGAATACATATGCAATTATGGTGTCTCATGCGATGTACCCTCAAATCGATCCAGACCATCCATCTAGTTTATCTAAAGCCATCATTACAGACTGGTTGCGCAAGGATATGGGCTATAACGGCGTTGTCGTAACGGATGATATGGATATGGGCGCTCTTGCAAAACACTACACCTTCGGTGATATGGCGGTTCAATCTATTTTGGCTGGCAGTGATATCTTGCTTGTATGCCACGAGTACGAACACATGCAAGAGGCGTACAATGGCCTTATGAAAGCTGTAAAAGACGGCCAAATCTCCAAAGAACGACTCGATGAATCTGTGAAACGAATCTTGCTTATGAAGATAACTAAAATTTCTTAGACTATTTGTTTTTGTTGGCAGGAATTAATTAATCATATAACGAATATAGAAAGTGGAAGTACTATTCATTGAAATCGCATCTGAGTTGACACTCAAGGGAGAACTTTGTTATAGTTATTACACAGAGAAACTGTGCGAAGCTTACGGGCAACGTACAACGCTCGTCGACTCAAGGGTCGGCGAGCTTTTTTGTTTGTAGGAGGGACTTATGTCTAAGCCGTTTAAGTCTTTAGATTCCCTATTACGCTTGATGAGAAAACGAAATATTACAATTGGAAAGGGGAGCGAAGGTAGTAGAGTTAAAAGAATTTTAGCGAGAGATAACTATTATGCAGTAATTAATGGATATAAAGACATTTTTTTAGATAATAATGCAACATTAAATAGTGGTGATGACTATTATGTAACTGGGACAACATTCTTTCAAATATATGGATTATATTGTTTTGATCGTAATTTGCGAATTATTTTATTAAAAGCTCTATTGCAAGCTGAACAAAATATTTGTACTAAAGTATCTTATCGTTTTTCGGAGGTATATACATCTGAATTTAGTCATTTGAATGTGAATAATTTTTCTAAAACAAACTTACCAAAAGCGACGGAATTAGTCTCTAAATTATCTAATGCTACACAACGTAATGCGAGACATACGATGTTTTCTCATTATTTAACAACACATCAAGATTTACCATTATGGGTATTGGTAACAAAACTTACATTCGGTGAAATTACTAATTTTTATAAATTAATTACACCTAATATACAAGAGAGAATATTAAAAGATATACATAAGGAATATACTGGTGAGTATAAGGTATCTATTACTGATCCAACATCTACTTTGATACCTGTTTTTAGTGAAATACTAGATGTTCTTGTGGGTTATAGAAATGTATGTGCGCATGGAGACAGACTTTATAACCATAGAATTATAGGTCCAAAGAAAACTATTAAAAAATTAACATATTATTTTGTACAAACTCCAAAAGGCAGTGAATCTTCAGTATATGGAGTGTTAATATCTTTAAGATTACTATTGCCTAGAATATCGTACAAGTGTATTATTGATGAGGTAATTAATGAATTAATACTTTTAAGTGAATCGTTACCTGTTATACAGTTTAATCAGGTCCTAGCCAGAATGGAGTTAACACTTCAATGGAAACAAACCTTAGAATTATTACAATGATTATATAGTGTATACATAACACAGCTTCAAGGATTTTTATAAACCGATAGAGAATTACTTAGTATAGTTATTCTCTATCGGTTTATTTTTTATTCGTTAGGAGTGATTGTATATGGCTCGGAGAATTATGTTGAACGGCACGTCCTATTTTGGACAAGGGGCGATTCAGGAGATTGTGAACGAAATTAAGAATCGCCATTTTAAAAAGGT
>CADFKY010000134.1 GCA_902834965.1 Veillonellaceae bacterium | reverse complement strand
CAGAGCATAAGATGATTACCCTAATTCTGCCTTTTCATGGCTTCATGAAATCCAGGATTAGGGTTTCTTTATATTATTTTATCTATAATATAATAATGTTGTATGACTAAATGTGTTATATCTTTGCATGCTGTGAAGATTAACCTTTATAATAGTATGATGTAGATTATTACTAATTAAAATAGATCAGGAGGATACAATGAGCTTAAAAGATCAATTAAAAGAAGATATGAAAGCGGCTATGAAAGCACGCGAAGAAGGTAAAACTGCTCTTTCTGTTATTCGCATGGTTAATAGTGCTATTAAAAATACAGAAATCAATGACAAAGTAGAACTTGATGATAATGGTATTCTTGGTATTTTGGCAAAAGAAATGAAAACTCGTCAAGATTCTTTAACTGAGTTTGAAAAAGCTGGCCGTGAAGATTTGATCGCTCATGTAAAAGAAGAGATGGCTGTGCTTCAAAAATATTTACCAGCTCAAATGAGTGAAGATGAAATCCGCACTGTTGTAAAAGAAGCTATTGCAGCTTGTGGCGATGCTGTAAACATGGGTAATGTTATGAAACATGTAATGCCAAAAACTAAAGGCCGTGCAGATGGTAAAGTAGTTAATAATATCGTTAAAGAATTACTTGGATAATCAATTATAAATATAGAAGTAAACATTTCATATAGTCAGTATTTTCGATACATTAAAATTGAACTCTTAACCACATAGTTAAGAGAATTATGAAATTCTATAGAAAGTTATTGACATGTATTTTCACTATATGATATTATGATTTCAACAAAATAATTGGTCAACGAAGACTCCACTTTAGATATATAGAAATATATATCTATTTGTTGGAGTCTTTTTATTTTTAGGAGGAACCATTATGACAAATACTAAAGATTTATTGTATTATATTCCAGCTGGTCAATATGGTAAGGAAGGCGTTCTCGCATTATTAGAACAACATCCAGAAATTAAATTCGTATCTCTTGTAGGTATCGATTTAGCAGGTAATGATACAGACGAAAAAATTCCTATGTCTGCATTCTTTGATGATTATGAAGCATTCTTTGAAGGTCGTGCAGTACAAACTGACGGTTCCTCTGTAGTACTTACAAATATTGCCACTTTGAATAATGCACGTGTAGATATGTGGGGCGACCCAAGTGTAAACTGGTTTGTTGATTATAACTATGAAAATATCGATGAAGCAACAGGTTTGCCAACTGGTACACTTCGTATTCCTGCATTCTTGATGCATAACTATCGTTATGTTGATTCTCGTTCTATCTTAAAAAATAGCTGTGACTATGTTCGTGCAGAATTATTATCTTTGATTAAAGAACATGGTCTACCTGGTATGCCTCATGTGAAAGCTGATGACGTTGTAGATATTATCTTCACATCTGCTACTGAATTGGAATTCTGGGTAAAAACTCCATCTAGAACAGTTACTAAAAAAGAATTATCCGTATCTCAAAAATTACAAGAACAATACTGGCAACGTACTCATGGTACAGTTCGTACTGCATTAGAACAAGCGGTAGAACGTCTTGATCAATATGGTATGGAAGCAGAGATGGGCCATAAAGAAGTAGGTGGCGTTAAAGCTAAACTTGATGAAGATGGTCATGAAGCAGTAGTATTAGAACAATTGGAAATCGACTGGAAATTCTCTGGTAACCCATTACAAACAGCAGATAATGAATTACAAGCTCGTATTATCGTTCGTGAAGTATTCCGTGAAAACGGTCTTGATGTAACATTCAATGCGAAACCTATTATTGGTGTAGCTGGTTCTGGTGAACATACACACTTTGGTGTTATGGCTAAATTGAAATCTGGTAAACTTGTTAACTTGTTCAGCCCAGAAGATATGCGTAAAGAATCTGCTAGCTCCTTAGGTATTGGTGCAATCATGGGTCTATTGAAACACTACGAAGCAATTAATCCATTCATCAGCTCCACAACAGACTCCTTAAATCGTTTAAAACCTGGTTTCGAAGCTCCAGTATGTATCGTTACATCTTTAGGTACTGATCCTTCCGAACCAAGCCGTAACCGTACAATCCTTTGTGGTTTGATTCGTGATATCGATAATCCTATGGCTACACGTTATGAATTGCGTTCTCCTAACCCTTATACAAATACATATACTGCATTAGCATTGATCTTCATCTCTGCATTTGATGGTATGAAATATGCTATTACATCTGGTAAAACACAAGCACAATTAGAAGCAGAGCTTTCCAAAGAAGTGGGTGAATCTGCTGATTACCTTGCTACAAATCGTGCATATCGTACAGAAAAAGACGTATTCGATGATTTCACTCAAGAAGAACGTAATCAAATGTTTGGTGTTGCACCAGCCACTGTATGGGAAAACATTAAAGGTTACCATAACAATCCTGAATTAGTTGAAACATTAGCTCAAGGCAATGCATTCGCTAAAGACTTGATGGATTCCTTCATCGCATCTATTTTGAAACGTTGGAAACTTGTATTGGCTCACCGCTTAATTCCTGATAATCTTGATACAGTTCGTAAGATGGTAGCTATTCATACTGATAGCCGTAATAGTGTAGATGATAAACGTTTTGCAGAAGTTAATGACTTACGTTTCTATCTTGCTAAAGATAGCGATGATCGCAAATCTTTATTCACTCGTTTAATCGATGCACTTAACTCTGGTGAATATGACTTAGCATCTCAATTGCAAATTGAAATGAACGATAAAATGGAAGAATTAGAAGCTAAATATGCTAACTATGCAAAAAATATCTTCTAATATCGGTTGATTTTATTACTCAAAAAGGGCTCCTACATTTGTAGGAGCCCTTTTATTCATATTAACTTTTTATAATTTAGTCGTTAAAGCTATTACTCGTTATGTCCTATAAACTTTTCTACTAGTACTAAGCTACATACAAGTACAAAAATTGCAACAGACCAGATTAAATTATCATATGACGATTCATGATCGATGATTAGCAGTCTAACAATTGCAGTTATGCCAATATATAAAAAGAAATTAAGCGGGAAGTGGAAGTTATTTTTAAAGTATTTTACGATGAG
>CADFKY010000133.1 GCA_902834965.1 Veillonellaceae bacterium | reverse complement strand
GCTATGAAAGAACAACGCGAACGCGCTCGTGAAGCTCGTGTAAAAGAAGATGCGAAGGTAGCAACACCAGACATTACGTTCTTGAAAGACGAAGAACTTGTTGAAGATGAAGCAGAAACTGCATCCTCCGTATTGATGCTTGGTAAGGGTTCTGAACGCTTACAAACAGCAGCTGACGGCGATGAAATTACTGTTATCGTACGCACTACTCCATTCCATGCTGAAGGGGGCGGTCAATTAGGTGATACAGGCTTTATCGTTGGCCCAATGGGTAAGGTAGAGGTTCATAATACAAAACGTTTACCTGAAGGCACTGTATATCATATTGGTACTGTTGTAGAAGGTTCTATCTCTGAAGGTGATGATGTAACACTTGAAGTGGATACAAATCGTCGCGCAGCAATGGCCCGCAATCATACAGCAACACACTTGTTACATGCAGCATTGAAAAAGGTTCTTGGCGAGCATGTTAACCAAGCTGGTTCTCTCGTAACTCCTGATTACTTGCGCTTTGACTTCACTCATTTCTCCCCTGTAACACAAGAGGAACTTGATCAAATCGAAGCTCTTGTAAATGAAGAGATTTTAAAAGCTACAGACCTAGCTATTGCTGAAATGTCCATGGACGAAGCAAAAGCGAAAGGTGCGATGGCACTCTTTGGCGATAAATATGGCGATGTAGTTCGCGTTGTAGAGGTTCCTGGCTTCTCCGTTGAATTATGTGGTGGTTCTCATGTAGGCAATACAGCTTTCATCAGTTCCTTCCGCTTAACTTCTGAAGCAGGTATCGGTTCTGGTGTACGTCGTATTGAAGCGATTACAGGTCGTGCAGCTCTTGAGGCAGCAAAACATGATCGTTTAACTATCGAACGTATGGCAGGCGAACTTAAAACTAAAGCTCCTCAAGTAGAAGAACGCTTACATCAAGTATTGGCAGAAGCAAAAGAAACTGCTAAAGAATTAGAACAAATTCGTAAAGAGGTTTCTGCAGCTGGTGCAGCTGATATCATTGCTGGTAAGGTTATGATTGGCGACGTAGCATTTGTAGCGGCTTCTGTAAAAGCTTCCTCTGTTGATGAATTACGTGATTTAGCTGATATGGGCCTTGATAAATTGGATGGTTCTGGCGTAGTGCTCGTAGGTGCTGCTATGGGTGATGACAAGGTTAACTTTGTATGTAAAGTATCCAAAGATGTAGTAGCTAAAGGTGCTAAAGCAGGTAATATCGTAAAAGCAGCAGCTCAAGTAGCTGGTGGTAATGGCGGTGGCCGTCCAGATATGGCTCAAGCAGGCGGTAAAGAACCAGCTAAATTGATGGATGCATTAAAAGCTGGTGGTGAAGCTTTAACATCTATGTTACAATAGGCATATAATTTTATAATTATACTTGTATCTGTTATAGAAAAATTTTATAATGCATAAAAAGTTACTGACTTTGTAGCTTTAATTCAAGTATAATAGGAGGCGAGGTTTCACTTTTACAGTGAAACCTGCCAATGTAATAAAAAGGAGGGATACGATGAAGGTTTCTGATGAAACTATGTTATTCCGTAAAGTAGACGATGAACCGATGACAGCTGAAGAGGTTCTCACTCGCGTTTATCAATCTATTCAAGAAAAAGGTTACAATCCAATCAATCAAATTTTAGGTTATCTAATCTCTGGTGATCCAGCGTACATTACAAGCTATAATAATGCGCGTTCTGATATCCGCCGTTTAGAACGGGATGACTTGATTGAGGAATTGTTGAAAGAATACGCAAAGGCAAAACAACTATAATGAGAATTATGTCATTAGATGTGGGCAGCCGTACTATCGGCATTGCCTGTAGTGATGCACTGCTCATGACAGCACAAGGTATTGAAACCATTCGTAGAACATCTCTTGAAAAAGACTTTAACCGCTTACAAGAACTCATTACTGAATATGAAGTACACGAACTTGTAGTAGGTATGCCGAAAAATATGAATGGTACAAAAGGTGAACGGGCTGAAAAGACCGAAGAATTTGTCGAAAAGATGAAAGAGGTCATCGATTTACCTGTTACATATTGGGATGAGCGGTTATCTACTGTTATGGCTGAACGCCAACTCATTGCAGCTGACGTGAGTCGTAAAAAACGTAAGTCCGTTATTGATAAAATGGCAGCGGTTGTAATTTTGCAAGGATATTTAGATCGCTTGCAGTTTAATAAATAAGTATTTTTCTTAAGGAGGGTTTCCGATGGTTGACCAAAATTTTGAAGGCGAAGTATATTACTTGGAATTCGAAGATGAAAACGGTAACAAACAGTATTTCACAGAGGATATTATTTTGAGCCATGAAGGCCAAGAATATGCTGTTCTTGTACATGTACAAGATGAAGAGGCTGACCATGAAGGTCAAGATGACACATACATGATCTTGGCTCGCATCGAAAAAAATGAAGAAGGCGTAGAAGAATACGTACCTTTAGATGAAGATGACGATAACTTTGAAACTCTAGTAAAATTGTATGAAGAAATGGAAGATGGCGAGTAGTCGACTTCCTAGTAAATCTAGCGTGTTGTCTTAGGACAATGCGCTATTTTTATTTGATATACATAAACGCTTTATAATAGTAGGTGAATTATATCTATATATTTTCTTTCATACTAGTAGCATAAGAGATGGCTATAATTGATATATAACATAATTGGGGGACGATAATAAGATAATGTCCTTAAATGTAGGGGAAATATAGACTTTATGGTATAATAAAGTGATAAATACTGTTATGTTACAGAAAGGAACTCAACATCGTGAGAAAAGCCTTAAGATACATTTTAATCCTTATTATTGTAGGCGTATTAATCATCGCAGGTGGTTTGGGAGCGATTTATTTAGTGCCAAACACCTTTGCTCAAGATGATGGTACACAAGTACTTGTCATCGAAAAAGGGCAGACTGGCACTGAAATTGCAGACATGCTCTATGAACGAGGTCTTATTCGTTCCACACAAGGCTTTAAGCTTTGGTTATATTTGAGCGGCACCAATGATAAACTTCAAACTGGTCACTACCAAATTCCTAACAAGGTAACTGTGCGCGAACTCATTTCTTTATTACAAGAAGGTCATGTAGAATCTATTCGTGTTACAATTCC
>CADFKY010000132.1 GCA_902834965.1 Veillonellaceae bacterium | reverse complement strand
AGGTTAATGGAGTAATACATTACTACTTCTAATTAATAGAGTCTGACCAAAGTTTGGTTAGACTCTATTTTTTGTACGCCGAATAGGCATGACTAAACCCCCAGTTAAACTGGGGGTCAGTAAAATTTCTTAGAGAAAAGGAAAGAACCTCCTAGTGCTAGAATGGAGTTGGTCTGGCAACCACAACATTTCAACATAGGAGGTTCAATGTCAATGAATGACGTAAAAAGCTTATCACATAGTAAATGGAGATGTAAATATCATATTGTTTTTGCTCCAAAGTATAGAAGACAAATAATTTATGGTCGGATAAAAGCTGATGTAGGTAAAATTCTAAGAGATTTATGTAAGAGAAAAAATGTAGAGATTATCGAGGCAGAATGCTGTCCGGATCATATACATATGCTAGTAACAATTCCACCACATTTAAGCGTATCAAGTTTTATGGGATATTTAAAAAGCAAAAGTAGCCTCATGATATTCGATAAACACGCAAATTTAAAATATAAGTATGGAAATAGACATTTCTGGTGTAGAGGATATTATGTGGATACGGTAGGACGATATGAAGGAGCGATAAAAGAGTATATTCGCAATCAACTACAAGAAGATATAGCACAAGATACATTAAACTTTAAAGAATATACCGACCCGTTTACGGGTGAGCCGGTAAAATAGGCAAAATAAAAGCCCCCGAGTAGGGGGCAGCCAGTGGTAATAGAGTGGTTGTCAGATCATTCAATGCCCTCTTTAGAGGGCCACCACTAGAGAAAGACCCTTATAGGGTCAGGGCAAACCACCCGTTCTACGGGTGGTTATGATTTTCAATGACTGATTCGTCAAGCTGAGTGCCGTCAGGTAAAAATGATTTTACAATCAGCTTATTCGGTGTCACTGTCATAGACATATAATTATTCGTTTCAGGCTGAGGTGCTACATATACATCTAAAGGATGTTGCTTCCACTTAGGACGTCGTGCATCACCAGCTATTCCTGTAAGAATATATAATGGACCAGATGGGTCTCGATCAAAGTTTCGCACATGACCGCGATTGCGATATGTATGTAAATGAGCAGATAAGACTAAATCCACATTAAATTCATCGAAGATAGGCATAAATAATACACCCTCGTCATCGAAACCAACATCTCGACTTGCACCTGGTCGGTCAAAGGCATATTGGAATGGATCTCGATGCATAAGAACGACAGTCCATTTTTTCGTATTAGCTGCAAGATCTTGGCGTAACCATTGAACCTGTACATCGTATAAATCAGGATGATGCGTATCATGATTATCCTCATGATTGCTTTCATATAACATTGTATCTAATACAACGTAATGAACATCGCCAAAATCATAGGAATAATAACGACGATTAAAAATTTTATTCCCATTAGGAGGTACTGCGAAGTAATTCAAATACGCATAAGGCTCGCGCATTTTCCAATCTAATGTATACATCTCGTGATTGCCTAATGTCGTTGCTAACGGCACATTAGCACTCAACGGTCTAATGGAATTTAACCAAGTACGCCATTGATAGGCCTGCTCTCCATTATCTACAAGGTCACCCATGCTAATATACAAGGCGGTCCTAGGGTTACGATGTGCTGAGTCCATTACAATCTCTTCCCACTGAGAATAATCCCCCGACTGAGAATCTGGATAGATAAGAACATCATACACACTGGCGCCAGCCGTTTCCAGGGAGTACCAATCACTACGTCGATCACTACCATAACCAACTCGATATTCGTATTTAGTACTAGGCATCAAACCAGTTAATGTACCCTCATGGATATAGGTAGTACTACCATCATCGGTAAAAGCTTTGTCTGTAGCTCTTATCGTTTGAGTCGTATCGGATCCAACAAGACGATACTCTATTACCGCATCAGCTTCACTGCTATCTGATTGCCACATAATAGTACGACTCGTGCTGTTATCTTGAGCTACAATTTGTCGAATGTAACGGCCTTCAGAATCAAGGAGCGGTTTAATCTCTTGACCACTCACCACAGCCGCTGTTCTAGCTATACGACTCTGTATAGCATCCTTATGGACATATCCACCTATAGTAACACAGACCAAGGCAATAATGGCTAGCACGGATATAATTAATCTTTTTTTGTTCATATAATTCTAATTCTTTTCGTAATATTGTTTCATTTGTGTATAGCCATTAACAATGACTTCGATTTCACCCGTTCTAGGATGGAAGATAAGACCGTGAATAGGCACATCTTTAGGAATCAAAGGATTCATACGCAATTCGTCTACTGTATCCTCTACATTTTCAGCAGGATGTGTAAAGCCATCAGCCCAGCGTTCCATTTCTTTACGGACCATATGAATCGCTTCTGGTGCAATACCACGAGCCAACATTTTTTCTGTTAGATCTTTTGCCGTAGTTTTTGCCATACCACATTCGTGATGACCAATGATAAAGATTTCGTTAACACCTAGCTCATAAATACAAACAAGTAAACTACGCACAACGCCATCAAAGGGACCTGTAATACAGTTACCTGCAGTCTTTACGATTTTCGCTTCACCGCGCCCAATATCCATGGAATCTTCTAAGAAGTTAACAAGACGTGTATCCATACATGTAACAATTGCCATTTCACGACTAGGCATTTTACTACACTTTGTATCTGTATCTACATAACCTGTATTTTGATCTTCTACATATTCTCGATTATGGGCTAAAATATCATCTAATAAGCTCATAGTACCTCCTATATAAAAAGAGACCTTGGCACACAACCAAAGTCTCTATATCAATAATGGTCGATATAGACATTATATCATATTAATTTGTACACACTTTAAGCCACAAAAAATAGGTCTATTCAAATACATGTATTATATATTTGAATAGACCTAAATCGCTTTTAAAGTGCTAGAGTACACACCTTATCTATCAGGTGTAGATAGTGCTTCGATAGCTACGCTACCACCGCGTACAACTTCAATACGATTGACGAACATATCTTTAAATAAGGCAATCATGTCATTATTTTTAGATACGGTCTTTACACATTGTACTAGTACAGATTTACGATTATAATCCACAACTAATAGATCAAAGGTTTGGGCAATGCGGAAGATTTCTTGTTTATCCGCTTCTTTACAGCTATTGACCTTGATAAATAGTAATTCTTTTTTCGTAATTC
>CADFKY010000131.1 GCA_902834965.1 Veillonellaceae bacterium | reverse complement strand
AAATTAGCAAAGGAAATAGCAGAACAAATAGAATCTGTATCAGGGCTTTTATGACCTGCTACATATGTTTTTACATCACTCATAATATACCTCTTTTATATTAATTTCACACTTAATATCGACTTACGTCAATCCGATTTTTAACTCTATTATTATATCATAAATTATATAAAAAAACACGCCACTACTAAGTAGTGACGTGTTTTTGTCATTCTACAAAATTATCTAATGTAAATGATTAGTCGTGATTTTTTTTACGGTTTGTAAACAAACCAGGTCCAAGTGTTTCAATGATGATGAACAGCATTGGAATGATAAAGATACCAAACAATGTTGCTGTTGTCATCCCTGCTACTACAGTAATACCCATGGATGTACGAGCACCAGAACCAGCACCAGTAGATACTGCCAATGGCAATACACCAAGGATGAACGCAAAGGATGTCATCAAGATTGGACGCAAACGAATTTTTGCAGCTTCGATAGCAGCATCAACAACGTTCATACCACGTTCGTCAACACGGATCTTAGCGTACTCGATGATTAAGATCGCATTTTTTGCAGCCAAACCAACAAGTGTTAAGAGACCGATCTGCATGTAAATATCATTAGCTAAGGAATATCTACCTGTAAAGTTCAACAAGAATGGAACTAAGGAAGCACCAATCATACCAGATGGTACGGAGAACAATACGGCAAATGGAATCTTCCAAGATTCATACAAGGCGGCCAAGATTAAGAATACAAATACTAGACCTAAACCAAGAATCATGATGGTTTGAGAACCAGCTTTCAACTCTTCACGAGATTGACCTGCCCAGTCATATGTATAACCGGCTGGTAATGTTTTAGCTGCCGCCTCTTTCAATGCATTAATCGCATCACCAGAGGAGTAACCATTCGCTTGAGAACCACCGATTTGTACAGCCATCGCATTATCAAAACGAGTAATACTGGATGGTGTACCTGTTTGTTCCTTCTTAATATAGTTAGAAACTGGAACCATAAGGCCCTTGCTATTACGAACAGCTAACATATTAAGCTGATCTGCATTTTGACGGTATGCATCTTCAGCTTGAACTACTACTTTATAGTTTTTACCATATGTAGTGAAGTCATTAACTTGAATACTACCATAGAAACCTTGCAATGTAGTAAAGATATCAGCTAAAGCCACACCATCTTGTGCCGCTTTTTCACGATTTACATCAAACTGTAATGATGGTGTAGATGTATCAAATGTAGTGTAAATAGATTGAATTGCGGGACTCTTACGAGCTTCTGCTAAGAATTCATTAGCACGTTCAGCCATAACTTGTGGACTATCACCAGCTTTATTGATGATATACATACTGAAACCACCAGTAGAACCTAACCCAGGAATAGATGGTGGATTCATTGCAATTACAGTTGCTTCTGGTACGCCTTTAGCAGCAAAGCCAAATGTTTGACCAACCATTGCATTAATAGATGTTGCTTGAGTTGTACGATACTTCCAGTCAGACATAGTAGCAAAGATTACACCAGCACTAGATTTTTGACCATTCCCTAAAAGGTCAAAGCCTGCTACAGTAAATACCTCTTGGAATAATTGTTCATTCTTAGGTTTTTCAGGATCATTTTTACCTTCCAAGAAAGATGCTATTTTTTCAAGTGTTGCCATAGTTCGCTCAGATGTGGCACCTGGCGGCTCATTAACAGCAATCATGTAATAACCGCTATCCTCTGCAGGTACAAAGGATGTTGGTAAGAAATGGAATACTAAACCAGTACCACCAGCAAAGATTAACAATGCAATAACAGTTAAGCTCAAACGATGGCTTAAACGAGCCAATTGGATACCATACCAATTGCTGAAACGTTCTAGGCCTGCATTGAATTTGTTTAACTGACGATGTACCCAATCTTCACGCTCTTTAGGTGTGTGAGGTTTTAACATCGTAGCACATAGTGCTGGTGTTAATACAAGGGCAACAATCGCAGAAATAACAACAGATACAGCGATTGTTAAAGCAAACTGTTTGTAAAGAATACCTGTCATACCACCCATGAAGGCAACTGGTACGAATACAGCTACCAATACAAAGGCGATACCAATTACAGGACCTTGTACATTTTCCATCGCTTTAATAGCCGCCTCTTTCGGAGGTAAGCCATTATATTTTAATTCATACTCTACCGCTTCTACTACTACGATAGCATCGTCAACAACGAGGCCGATAGCCAATACCATGGCGAATAATGTTAACGTATTGATAGAGAAATCAAGTAATACGAAAGCCCCAAATGTACCTAACAAGGATACTGGAACAGCAATCATAGGAATGATCGTAGATCTCCAAGATTGTAGGAACACATATACTACGATAAGAACGAGTAACAATGCTTCTACAAATGTATGCTCTACCTCATTAATGGAAGCACTTACGAATTTAGTATTATCTACAACTACGTTATATTGCATATCTGGTGGGAAAGATTTAGATTGTTCATCTAGTACCTTCTTAACATTCGCAATAGTTTCTAATGCATTCGCATCATTTTGTAAGGAAATAGCAAAACCTGCTACCTCTTTATGAGCAGACTTAGCAATAAAGTCATATCCTTTAGCACCAATTTGAATGCGAGCAACATCTTTTAGATGCAATACCTTACCATTAGAACTTTTAATAGCAATGTTACCAAATTGTTCAGGTGTCACAAGACGACCTTCAATTTTAATAGGATATTGGAAAGCTTGTTCCCCATTAGTAGGATTTTGACCAACTGTACCTGCTGCAGCCTGTAAGTTTTGCCCCTTTATAGCTGCTGTTACTTCAGAAATGGTAACACCAAGATTTTGCATCTTCGCTGGATCTAACCAAATGCGCATAGCATAGTCGGAACCGAACTCTTGCACAGAACCGACACCCTTAATGGCTTTAATAGCATCCATCATATAGTTGGTACCATAGTTCTTTAAGAATGTAGAATCATAAGTACCATCAGGTGAGTTCAAGGAGAATACCATAGCCATATCACCAGAAGATTTAGTAGTTGTAACACCAACTGCTTGTACCTCTGCAGGTAATTGAGCAAGTGCTGCTTGTACACGGTTTTGTGTATTAACCGTATCCATATCGGCATCTGTGCCTTGATTGAACTGAACAGTCAAAGAGTAGCTACCATTACTAGAGCTACTAGATGTCATATAGTCCATATCTTGTACGCCTACGATTTGTGTTTCAATAACACTGGCTACCGTATCATT
>CADFKY010000130.1 GCA_902834965.1 Veillonellaceae bacterium | reverse complement strand
TATATTATAGGGATAAAGATTTATATCGTCAAATTGAGATAAACCTTATAAATATCAATTAGACGTAAATCGTATATACTAAATTATAAAATTATTAATAATAGGCACGGCCTTATTTGCATAGTATACTTATGCTAATAAGGTTGTGCTTATTTATATTGTAAATGTGAGAGAAAAAGATAAGAGGGTTTTATGTTACGTAAAAGTATAATTATGATGGCATTAGCGGCTGCTTTCACCATGAATGTTAGCGCTGTTCAAATCGAAGTCCCAGCCGGTCAACCGCCTATGCCAGGTGCTGATGCGAGTATTCCGGCTAATGCGTATGAGAACTATCGGGCAGGTAAGCTTAGTAATTATAAATCTAGTGATATTGTTAAGGCTAAGGCCAAATACCAAGATAAGTTAGATAAAATGGTTGCTAATGGTAAGTTGTCAAAGGATAAGTTAGATGCAGAGGCTCAACGGGGCTATAATCAAATAGATTTAGCTGCGAATGAATCAACGGTAATCTTGTTACATGATCAAGATAATAATATTCGTGCTAGTATGCCCGCAGCCATACTAGAAGGGGACTATTTGTCTCGTAGTCGTTCTAATGAGAAAGAAGATTTACAGCTTTTAACTGAGCGAAATACACTCTTTATGTTGGGGTCTAATGTAACGGATATTCTTGATATTGTTAAGACAAAAGCTGATCAGAAAGGGCAATTCCTATATCCAGAGATAACAGAGGGGACCTGGTTTATGAATGATAAATTCTTAAATCAAAATAATCCTATGATGGGTGCCGTAGTGCGTCTTAAAGAGCAGCCAAATCGACCATATATCGTTGGAATTGCTTATAGGAATCATCCTGTTACAGAAAAAATGGAACAGGTAATGAGTAACTATATCATTCCGTCCATTCATTCTCTGGATGATATGGATTCGTATAGTGAAACGATTACATGGGAAAATTTAACATATCGGATTCCAAAGGGAATGAAGTTGAAAGCTCAGAGAAATCTGGATAATACTACGACTGAAGTCAGAGAGTATGTAGGACCTTCTGCAAGATTTTCTGTGCTTAGATGGCCTGTAAAAGTGGACAATCTATATGGTAACTTTTCTTTTAAAAAGGTTATTAATGCATCTAAAGTAGGTCAACCATTATCTAATGAGGCATTAGTTCAATCTGCTTCTGTTTGGAACAATGGTGTGCCAAGTTATATGATTGATAATTATCAGAAGGGCAAGAAATCTAAAATTCATAGAGTTCTTCGAGATGATAAATATTATTATGCTATTGATTTACTCTATACTGATGGAGCTGCGCCGTACTCTCATATACAATTAAGAAATACGGTAGAGTTCTCAGACTTTGGTAATGTAAAATTACTTCGTAAGAAAAGTGTTAATATTAGTAATAAAAATAAAACTAAGAAAGACAAGAAGTAAGTGTAATTTTGTGTTGTAAAACTTAGAGGAGAGAGGGTTTTATGTTACGTAAAAGTATAATCATGATGGCATTAGCGACTGCTTTTACCATGCATGTAAGCGCTGTGCAGATCGAAGTACCAAAGTGGCAACCACCAGTTCCAGGTGCAGATGCGAGCATTCCCGCCAATGCTTACGAAAATTATTCTCATATTAATGAAAAGGCAATACAAGAGGCGGAGGAATTTAGCGTTAAAGTACAGAAAAGTGTGGAGAAACCCAAGATTGCGATAGAAAAGGTTTTTAAGGAGAAAACTGGATTGGCTCAAGCTGTTAAGCTGGGGGAATTCTCAGAATCTACTGTTATCTTACTTCATGAAGGAAAAAATAATATTCGTTTATCTGTACCAAATATTAGCTTGCGTGGAGATACAGTTGAATCTAAATCAAGTGATGGTCCTTTATTTGTGGTTCGTGGTTTTACAAGTATTTTGATGGTGGGGCCACCACATGGTAAAGAATTTAGTAAACGTATGCACAATGAAGGTGTCTATACATATCCGGGCTTAGAAAATGCATCTTGGAAAATCCTTAAAGCCAAGACACATGTAATGTATACAGAGTTTACGCCTAAGAACACAAACACTACCTATGGTATTACGTATCTTGGTGGCGGGGATGTGAATGATCCATACCAAGATAAATTTGCTGAAGTGGTAATGAGTAATTATATTATCCCATCTATTGAGACTCTATCTAGGCTGGATAATTATAGCCATGTTAAACATTGGGACAATTTCAGTTATCGTATTCCTAAAAAGGCTAAGTTAGTGAGCGAGGCTATAGAAGATAACAAATATGAGGTTCGTACTTATGAAGCCTCAGGAATTAAGATCCGTGTGTTACGCTTTCAAATAGACCCGAATGTTGTTGATAAAAGTTTGGCAAAAAAACAAATTTTTGCATTTTTGAATAAATATGGTGACCTTGAGGCGCCTACACAGTATGCAACAGTTTGGAATAATGGTCTTCCAGGATTTCTAGTTGATCGCTATAAATCTAATGGGGAATCCTATTTACGCCATTTTACAAAGGATTCTGAATATTATTATAGTTATCGCATTGACTATGATGAAAGCAAATCTTCGTATAAGCATAAACAATTGCGCGATATGGTTGAGTATGTAGATTTTGATAATGTTGAAAGTTTACGAAAGGCACCTCAATGGCGTATAAGTAATAGCCATAAAAAGAAGCTTGATGCGGATCCAATCTTTAATCCGTGGTATATGGAATGGATTAAAATATTAACTCAATAAGAAATTTTGTTTTTAAGTTTCATGATATTAGCTAGGAGAGTGCCAATGAGTAAACTCAAATATATCAAAACTATATTAGTGCTTTTGCTTAAGGCTTATCTTGTCTATCTATGGATTAACTTTGTAGAGACATTTACTCAGCTACTCTATAATATCTATGTATTGAAAGTATATTCATTGGAGCATTTTGGTCTATTTCTATTCTTTCTCTTTGGTAATATATGCTGTATTCTGTGGCTCGTTCTATGGTGTAAGCGATTACTGCCAGCTTTTAACAAGCCCAAAATATACTATGAAATTAAAGATTGGATACGATCTAAGAAACAAGAAGCACCTATCTATAAAGTCCTGTTTGTCAGTTTAGCGCTTATGTTAAAACTATGTTTTGTGGTGTATATCTTAATTGTTGTCTCTACTGTGTTAAGCATTCCACTGGTAAACTATTAATCTATTTCAAACGTCAAATAAACTAAAAGCCGAGCTTTTAATTATTAGAATTAGCTCGGCTTTTATTAGTT
>CADFKY010000129.1 GCA_902834965.1 Veillonellaceae bacterium | reverse complement strand
AGGAAATCAAATATCGCGCCTTCGAATATATCCCTTACGTGGCTAATCCAATCGATATCGATCAACAGTACATGAACATTTATGTACCAGAAGAATACTTCAACAATGGCACTATAAACGGTTACAATACGCAAACAGCCCCTATTTTCATGCCAAATGCGGTAGGTGGTTATATGCCAAGCCAAGCTATGACTCCAAAAGTGGAAAATGGCAAACCTAATAGTGTTCTTTACGCATTATCCCGTGGCTATGTAGTAGCTTCCCCGGCTACCCGTGGTCGTACAAATAAAGCATCCGATGGCAACTTTATCGGTAAAGCGCCTGCAGTTATTGTTGACTTACAAGCTGCTACAGCATACTTACATGCTAACGATTCCACAATGCCAGGTAATGCAAACCGTATCATCACTAATGGTACAAGTGCTGGTGGTGCTGTATCCTTATTGCAAGGTGCCACTGGTAACAACTCTGACTTCCAACCATATTTACAAGCATTAGGTGCTGCTACCGCGGCAACCAATGTATATGCAGTTTCTGCCTATGCACCTATTACAAACCTTGATGCGGCTGATATGGCCTATGAATGGAGCTATAAAGGTATCACATCTTTCAATAAAGTAACGATGGGCCAAGGTGAATTGCCTCAAGCCAACGTAGGTGGTAATACAGCTCCTCCGCAACGTACAATGCAACGTGTAAACATGAATGCTGATGATGTAGCATACTCTAACTTACTAAGTGAACACTTCCCAGAATACGTAAACAATTTACAATTGCATGACTCTATGGGACGTGTATTGAAACTAGATAAGAATGGCAATGGTACTTTCAAAAATTATGTAAAAGCATTCATCATCGATGCAGCAAATAAAGCACAAGCTAAAGGTACTGATTTATCTAAACATACATACCTTGTACGAGATAATAAAACAGGCGCTATTAAAGATATTAACTGGGAGGCTTATAATCAATTTGTAAGTCGTTCTAAAGCACCAGGTGCATTCGACTCCCGTTCTAATGACTCTGGCGAGAATAACCTATTCGGTACAAGTGCTACAGATAATAATCACTTTACAATTACTGCTGCATTACACGATACAACACCTAACCAAGATGTATACGTAGAAAATGCTAAAATCGTTACTATGATGAATCCAATGAACTATCTCGGTTCTCCAGCAGCGACAAATGCACGCTACTATCGTATCCGCTATGGTACAGCCGATAGCAATACATCCGTAGCCATCCCATTGATCGTAGGTACACGTGCTCAAAACCTTGGGTACAACGTAGATATGGCAACACCATTTGATGTAGACCATTCTGGCGACTACGATTTAGACGAATTATTCAACTGGATGGACAATATCGTTAAAAACGGTAGATAATAACAACTAAATACATACCATAAAAAAAAAGGAGCTATCTAGTAGCTCCTTTTTCTTATATAAAATTGTAACATTAGAAAAAGCCCCTCTACCGAGGGGCCTTACTATATCAGGAAAGACAGATTATTGCTTTCACTAATCATATTCTATTATACTTCTGGGAATAATGCAGTGGACAAGTAGCGTTCGCCTGTATCAGGAAGAATTACTACGATGTTTTTACCTTTATTTTCAGGACGTTTAGCCAATTCTTGAGCAGCCCAAAGAGCAGCACCAGAGGAAATACCAACTAAGATACCTTCTGTATGTCCAAATGCTTGAGATGTAGCGAATGCATCATCATTAGTTACTTGGATTACTTCATCGTAAATATTAGTATCCAAAGTATCCGGAATGAAGCCAGCGCCTAAGCCTTGAATTTTGTGAGGACCAGGTTTGCCATTGGACAATACTGGGGAATCAGTTGGTTCAACAGCCACAATTTTTACGTCAGGGTTTTGTTCTTTTAAATAACGACCTGCACCAGTCAAAGTACCGCCTGTACCAACACCAGCTACGTAGATATCTACTGTACCATCTGTATCTTGCCAGATTTCAGGACCAGTTGTTTTATAGTGAATTGCTGGGTTTGCTTGATTTACGAATTGACCCGCCTCGATGGCACCAGCTGTAGCTGTTACGATTTCTTTAGCTTTTGCAATAGCACCTTTCATGCCAAGAGAGCCATCAGTCAACACGAGTTGAGCACCATAGCCAAGCATCAATTTACGGCGTTCGATGGACATTGTTTCTGGCATTACGATTACAACTTTATAGCCAAGAGCAGCACCAACAGCGGATAAACCGATACCAGTATTACCAGATGTAGCTTCTACGATTGTACCACCTGGTTGTAATTCGCCAGATTCAACAGCTGCTTGAATAATTGCTGCAGCAATACGATCTTTAACAGAGCCACCTGGATTAAAGTATTCCAATTTAGCAAAAATATTTGCATCTGCGCCATATTTTTTACCAAAACGTGTAGCTGCTAACAAAGGTGTTTTACCAATTAATTCAACGAAAGATTTTGCAATATTAGACATAATAGTCACTCCTTATTAAATAGAACCATCCCAATTGTCATATTTTGTATCAAGCTTAGCGTAAGTTCCGTCAATTACATCTTGAAGAGTTACGTTTTCTAGATAATCATGAATATAGTTTTGTAAACCTGCCCAGAAACCAACAGTACGTTCGTTGATTACCGTATCAGTACTCACCCCTTCATCAAGAGTGGAGATGATAGCCATGGATTCTTCCGTGGCAAGCAAAATTTCAATAATAGTGTACTCTTTAGGGCTTTTAGATAAGCGATAGCCTCCGTATTTACCACGAATACTATCCACTAGGTTAGCGGCACCCAAACGAGCCACAATACCCTCAAGGTATTTCTCAGATATACCTTGTCGTTCTGCAACGGATCGCAAGGAAACCGGTTTATCCTGACCTTGCTCTGCTAAATCGATGAGAACCATCAATGCATAGCGACCTTTTGTGGAAATCCTCATATATCTTGCCTCTCTTTGTAAAAGTTAGTGCTAACACACCCCATGTTATAAAGCACTTATCCTACTTCATTTATAAAACCTTGTATATCACTAGGAATTAATTTCATTATAGACCACTAAATCTAAAAATGCAAGAACTTATTTCCTACTTTTACAAAGGGGTATTTAAAACCCTTATATTTATTGGCCTAAGCCTTTATTATTGATTTATTTTATTCTATTATTAGACTTGCAATCACACCTATCGCTACATTAGCTATTTTACATAACACAAAAGGACCAGCCCGGAGGCCAGTCCTTTTGCGTATAGTTTGTAGTTTGTTATATGAGGTTTACCATGATG
>CADFKY010000128.1 GCA_902834965.1 Veillonellaceae bacterium | reverse complement strand
TGTTTAAGGAACAATGTCAACGTGTTGGTACAAAATTCGTTGAAACTACACCTGACAAACTAGGTGAAACAATTTTGGCAGCTATCGACGACTGGGGAAACGGTAAAATTGTATTCCCAAGCTCTCCTGAAGTAGAAGAATATAAATTAAAAGAATTGTTCGAACAAGATGCAACTAATAATGGCGGCACTCGTACATACTTCCAATGGGATCCAGCTAAAGGTCGTGAAGAATGTATTTCTAATACTGCTAATGCTGATATTGGTATTACATTCCCATACTGCGGTATTGCGGAAACTGCTACTGTAGTACAAGCTTCTGGTGAGGACTCTGGCCGTGCGATTAGCTTGTTGCCTACAACACATATTGCTGTGTTGTATACTGATACAATCAACCCTCGCATGACACAAACAATGGAACATTTGGCTGAACGGTATCACAACGATCCAGCTAAGTTCCCTACAAATATCTGCTTGATTTCTGGTCCGTCCCGTACAGCGGATATCGAATTGGTAACTGTAGATGGTGCTCATGGTCCTATCCAAGTAACCTATATCTTAGTTAATAGATAATATAATAGCTAGATTTACTAAAGGCGATTTTCTTTTAGAAAATCGCCTTTTGGTGCATATATTACAGAATACATTAAATGTTATCAAAAATTAAATATTGCACTTGTATTTTTTTCGATATATGCTATACTAAGTTCATAACCTATTGTTGTGATATGAATTAAAGAGGTGTATTATGAATATTCCATTCTTTACAGATTACCTCATGTTAAGCAATCCATTAAGTATTGGTATTATCGCGGTGTTCGTGCTCGTGTTAATAGGTATTTATGTATTGCAACGCAAGGGCACATCCTTCGGTAATCTCGTTATTATTGGTACTATTGCTGGTGCCGTACTTGGTATAGCGGTCCAAATTATTGCAGGCTTCCCTGATGATCCATCCAAAGTGGTTTACATCAAGGAAAGTACAAAGTGGTTCTCTCTCGTAGGGGGCGGTTTCATCGACTTAATCCGCATGCTTGTTATTCCTATCGTTTTTATCTCTATTGTTCACGTTATTTTGCACATGGAGGCAGGTGCTAACCTCAAAAAGTTAGTAGTTGCTATGATTTCTACAAATCTCGGCATGGTAGCTGTTGCTGCTATAGTCGGCCTAATTTTGGGGAATGCTTTCGGTTTAGGTCAAGGTTTTGATATTGTTGAATCTGGCAAGAAGATTCGTGAAATCAAACCTATGGTTGATACATTCCGAGCACTAATCCCTAGCAATCCAATTCAAGCGGCTGCTGAAACAAATGTTATCGGCATTGTCGTATTTGCAATTATCTTGGGTAGCGTAGCTCGTCTATTAAAACAAACAGGGACAAACTCTATGGAGGTGTTCACAAAACTATTTGATGAACTTCACCAATTGATTTCCTGGGTAGCTGATTTCATCATTGGTCTTATGCCATATGGTGTAGTTGCTTTGTTAGCTTCTACATTGGCAACACGCGGTGTACAAGCTATTCTTGATATGGGCTTGTTCGTAGTATTGCTTTACGTTGGTCTTTTGATTATGTTTGTCGTACAAGCAATCTTGATTACTAGCTTTGGCTACAATCCGATTACATACTTCAAGAAAGCGAAAGCACCACTCTTATTGGCGTTCACTTCTCGTTCTTCGATGGGTGTATTGCCATTAACTGTAGAGACTTTGACAAAACGTCTTGGTGTAAATGCTACAACTGCTAATACAGTAGCTTCCTTCGGTACTACTGCGGGCATGCAAGGTTGTGCGGGCGTGTTCCCAGCACTTGTTGTGGTGTACATCTCTAATGTAGCCAATATTCCATTTGATATGACTATGTATATCATGAGTGTTATCGTTATTGCTATTGGTTCTGTTGGTATCGCAGGCGTGCCAGGTACGGCTACAATGGCGGCATCTGTATCCCTTAGTGGTACAGGCCTTGGAGCGTACTTCACCTCCATTAGCCCAATTCTAGCTATCGATCCATTGATTGACATGGGACGTACATGTTTGAACGTATCTGGGTCCTTAACAAATGCTTTGGTAGTAGACAAAATTATGGGAACTATCGATAAGGATGCATACAATAATCCTAACGAAGGTCGAGTATAAAAACTAGCAACACTTAATCATATAATTATTATAAAAAGGGGCTGTAGCTGAATGTGGTAAAACCACATTTGGTTACAGCTTCTTTTGCCTTTTTAAAAGTGATAATTATTACAGATTGTAAACTATATTATTAATAATCGATATTGAAATTGTGAGCTTAGCTACTAACATACTTATGCATATATGGTATACTAAGCGTTATAAAGTTACGAATTATGCTTAATAAATATAAGCCAAGAGGGTAATAGTATGATTACACAAGAATTGAAAGATCGATTAATTGCAGATTATCCAAAGTTTGAGGATATGACACATAAGTTCTATAAGAAAGAACTATCCATTGCAGACTATAAAGGACAATCTGGTGCTTATGGTAGTTACGCTGAGCGCGGTGCAAATACTGGCATGAGCCGTTGGCGCTTCAACGGTGGTCGCATGACGCGCGAGCACATGCAGTTTTTAGCGGACTCCATTCGTAAATATAACCTGCAACACGTACATTTCACTACCGGCCAATGCTTACAAATGCATGGCCTTGATGGTGATACTATATTGAGTCTCTATAAGGAATGTTATGACCACGGTATCTATAACCGTGGCGCTGGCGGTGACAATCCCAATGTGGTGGCTAGTATTTTACGTGGCATTGATCCTCGTGAAACTTTAGATATTACGCCATATGCAACAGCTATTAGCGTATTTCTTATGGAGCAAATGTTCTATATCAAGATCCCTCGCAAATTTAAAATGGGTATAGATAATGGTTTTGATAGTACCCCACATTCTACGTTCAAGGACCTAGGTTTTAACTTAACAAAACACAATACTTTTGATGTGTATGCTTGTGGCGGTATTGGTCCTAATCCTCGCATTGGTATTCCGGTGGCACATGATGTAGCGCCTGAGGATGTTTTGTACCATGTGAAAGCTATGCTTATGGTTTTTGCTAACCATGGTAACTTCAAAAACCGCGGTAAGGCTCGTACCCGTTATATGCCTGCTGAAATGGGTGGGGCGGAAGCTTTCATCAAGATCTATGAAGAAACTCTAGCTATGGTAAAAGAAGTAGAACACCTAACTATTAATCCAGCTGATTATGCTTATGAAATTACAAAAACTGGTAAGCGTGATGATTCTGTGGAAAATTATCGTATTCACCGTCAAAAACAAGA
>CADFKY010000127.1 GCA_902834965.1 Veillonellaceae bacterium | reverse complement strand
GCTAAATTATCAGCACCTGTAACTATTTCTATCGAGCAAACAACGTCAACTCTATAAGTTGATTTTTTGATTTTGATTAGATTGTTTATTATATAGAGCGACATTTATAACGGTACTAAGTTTGATTTTAGCTATTAGGTATATTACCTAGTAGTACGGGAAATCATCTTAGTACCGTTTTTATTTGCTTGGTATAGTTAAACGTTATTATTTTATCCTTGCTATAGATTTTAGTTATAAAGATTAATATATAAAATCTATTATGCAAGTAGGATTTAAATTGCTATACTTACAACATCGAAATTATTAAATAATTAAATGTAGATACATGAATAAGAAAATATAAATTTATTACAATATCTACGTGTGTTGTATACGCGTGAGTCCTCGTCAATAGATGTAGGTGTTCATCGTAGATAGGAGGATTACATGAAAAAATGGTTAGCATTAGCAGCGACGGCCGTACTAGGGGCGTCCTTATTGATTAGTGGTTGTGGTTCTTCCACAACCAATGAAAGTTCCAGCAATGCTGGTAGCTCTAAAGCAGAGGTGTTAAAAGTGGCAGCGAACCCTGTACCTCATGCTGAAATCTTAAATCAAATCAAGCCTTTATTGGCTAAGGAAGGTGTAGATCTTCAAATCATTGAATTTACAGACTACATTCAACCAAACATGGCATTATCTAGCCATGAAGTAGATGCAAACTTCTTTGCTAACGTGCCTTACCAAAATAACTTCAATAAAGATCATGGTACAAACTTCGTAAGCTTTGCCCCAGTTCACATCGAACCATTGGCTATTTACTCTCAAAAAATCAAAGATTTAAAAGATTTGCCTAATGGAGCAAAAGTAGCGATTCCATCTGATCCAACAAACAGTGCTCGTGCACTTCTCTTGTTGCAAAGTGCAGGTCTTGTAACTTTGAAAGACCCAACTGGTTTGACTAACACACCATTTGATGTGACTAGCAACCCTAAAAACATCCAAATTACAGAGTTAGAGGCAGCTCAAATTCCTCGTTCCATTCAAGACTTAGACGCAGCTGTAATTAATGCTAACTATGCATTACCAGCAGGTCTTAATCCTACAAAAGATGGTTTATTCGTAGAAAAAGCGGATTCTCCATATGCAAATCTTCTTTCCGTAAACCCTGGTGATGAAAATAAACCAGCTATCCAGAAATTAGCTAAAGCATTACAATCTCCAGAAGTTAAGAAGTTCATCGAAGAGCATTACAAAGGAGCTATTATTCCAGCGTTTTAATCAATTAATCGTTAATAACATATATGTATTTAATACAATACTCTCTCATGACATAACTTTATAGATACGAGTAAGATGTACTGTCTTATAAACTAACCCCCAATTAGAATCCATTTTGGGGGTTAGTTTTTTATCTATTGCATATTGTCTAATGCAATTAATATATTTGATTTGTCCTGTTATGTTGCAAAAGTTACGTTGTTTTTCATTGTAAAATGGTATAATATTTTTTACATCCTATTATATATATGACTTTTATATGACTTTGAAATTCAAATCTTAACATATTTTCTATAACATTTTAGATATAGAAATAACTTAGATTTTAACTGCTATTGTTGTATAATAAAGATAGGATATTTAAAAATTTAGATATTTAGTGGAAGTATTATATCCTTATCTATTTTAATTTTTTATTTTAGATGCTTAGTACAGTATATATGTTGTACATATTACATGTGAGACTTTCACAAAAATAAGTATGGTCACTTAGGTGGTCATACAGTCGTTAAAAAGAGAGGTATTTATGCAGCACATGCTACGCATGGGGATTGACGTGGGGTCTACAACGGTTAAAGTTGTATTATTGGACGAACACGATAATTATTTGTATAAAAAGTACATACGCCATTATGCAAACATATTGGACACAGTATATACCTTGCTACAAGAGGCTCAAGTAGGTCATGAAGACGCTCTTGTTCATGTATGTATTACTGGTTCTGGTGGGATGGCTATGGCCGAAAAGGTGCGCATCCCATTCGTACAAGAGGTGATTGCTGAAACGCGAGCTGTAAAAGCCCTCTATCCAGAGACAGACGTTATCATCGAACTTGGTGGTGAAGATGCGAAGGTTACATATTTAGGTCAAACTGCGGAACACCGCATGAATGGTTCCTGTGCTGGTGGTACGGGTGCTTTTATCGACCAAATGGCGACCTTATTGCAGACAGATGCATCTGGTCTTAACCAATTAGCCATGAATGCTGATACGATTTATCCAATTGCGGCACGTTGTGGCGTATTTGCTAAAACAGACGTACAAGCTTTGTTAAACCAAGGCGCATCTCATGAAAATATTGCAAAATCCGTATTCCAAGCGATTGTAAACCAAACAATTGCGGGCCTTGCATGCGGTCATAAAATTGAAGGTAATGTAGCGTTCCTTGGCGGTCCATTGACATTCTTGTCTGAATTGCGCCAATGCTTCTGCGATACCTTAGAACTAGATGAAGCGCATCGCATTATCCCTGAGAATGGTGAATTATTCATCGCTTTAGGGGCGGCTTTGATGAAAGAAGACTGTCGTGAGATTACAGTTGGTCAATTAACAAAAGAAATTGGTGCCCTCATCGGTATTCCTATGGAGGCTACAGATCGTGTAGAACCTCTATTTAAAAATGAACAAGAATTAGAAGAATTCCGCGCTCGTCATGCTAAGGCAGTAACGCCAAAAGCAAATATTGAAGATGCGCAAGGTCCTTGTTACCTTGGTATTGATGCTGGTTCTACTACACTTAAGGTAGTTCTCATCAATAGTAATAAGGAAATTATCTTCTCTCACTATGGTCCAAATCATGGTAAACCATTAGAAAAATCTCGTGAAATAATCGAGAAAATTTATGAACTGTTACCAAAAGGTGCTTATATTGCGCATTCTGGTGTAACTGGTTACGGCGAAGCGTTCCTTAAACGCGCCCTTGGCATCGATATTGGTGAAGTAGAAACAATGGCTCACTATCGTGCAGCTCGCTACTTCTGCCCTGATGTTTCCTTTATCTTGGACATCGGCGGTCAAGATATGAAATGCTGTAAGGTTCGTGATGGCTATATCGAAGATATCGTATTGAACGAAGCATGTTCCTCTGGTTGTGGTTCCTTCATCGATACATTCGCATCCGGTCTACGCATTCCAATCGACCAATTCGCGAAGGAAGGTTTGTTGGCATCCTTGCCAATCGACTTGGGCTCTCGTTGTACTGTATTTATGAACTCTAAGGTTAAGCAGGCTCAAAAAGAAGGTGCTACGGTACAAGATATCGCAGCAGG
>CADFKY010000126.1 GCA_902834965.1 Veillonellaceae bacterium | reverse complement strand
GATTAATTAGTGCAACACATTAAACCTTTTACACATAAATAGTATACCTTAATTTACAATCTGTCAATTTATATGAGGATTATTATGCAAATCTATCTCCCTATATATATCTAAAAAGTTCTTCAGTACTCGCCCAGTTAGCCCCCATATGGTGTATTGTTTATAAGGATAGAAATAAACGGAGTAGTTTTGCCTGATTTTCCAATCAATGTTGTAGCCCTCTAATAAATGGAACGGAAAGTCTTTTAAAGGCTTAGTTCCAATGTCTAGATGCCCCACCGTCGGCTCCATGTCTAATAGATATTGTAATGGAACTGTGAATACCTCTCCTACTTCGTCTGGATTTGGTTTCAAATCGCTTGTATGCAGGCGCACGGCTACGGCATATAGCTTGACACCTATCGCAGATACTAAGCAGTCTAAATTGCCCAGAAGTTCAATTTGATCTAAATCGATACCCAGTTCCTCAGAGCATTCACGCATGGCAGCATGGGCACCACTTTTATCATTAGGCTCACAATGTCCACCAGGAAAACTGATTTCACCTGGTTGACGGCGTAGCTTATTACTGCGCACAGTAAATACTACATGATCTTCCCCATCGATTTCTAATAATGGTACAGCTACTGCCGCAGTTATAACATCAATATCGGTAAGAACAGTATGTTCTCGTTGTTCTAAAAAGTTGCTTAGTTCTTTGTCCATATATAGTCCTCTTACTTTATAGATACTATACGATATCTCTATAAATCTTTTATGTGTCAAATTTGTATTTTATATTTGTATCTGTATTTAAATTTGAATTTATATTTTACTTTCATTATACATGAACTTGTAAGTCATTTTTTGCTTTACAAACAACAGATTTAGTAGATAAATAATCTTATAGACCAAATAGACATAAAAAAACTGTGATGAGGTTTCTATCTCATCACAGTTTTATATTAGTTAAATTTAATTTTTACGAATTTACGTTTACCTACTTGAACGATCATGCCGTCTTCTAGGGTAAGGTTTTCTTCTGTATATTTTTCACCGTTTACTTTGAAAGCACCGGCTTTAATGGAACGACGTGCTTCACCATTAGAGGCAGTCAAACCAGCATCTGTACAGAATTGTGGCACAAAGATTGGTTCAGTTGGCGCATCCATAGCATATTCAGGAATATCTGTAGGCAACGCGCGTTGTTGGAATACGCGTTTGAATTCTTCTTCTGCTTCGAGAGCAGCTTCTTCACCATGGTACAAACGAACGATGGTACGAGCTAATTGCATTTTAGCATCACGTGGATGTAATTCACCACTTTCAAGACGTTTTTCCATGTCTTCTTGTTCTTCAATTGGCATATCTGTAACGAGCATGAAGTAGCGCATCATCAATTCGTCTGGAATAGACATTGCTTTACCGTACATTTCTTTTGGCTCTTCATCGATACCGATGTAGTTACCTAAAGACTTACTCATTTTTTGAACCCCATCAAGACCTTCAAGCAATGGCATTGTAATAACTACTTGTGGTTCTTGACCTTCTAATTCTTGTAAATGGCGACCCATTAACAAGTTGAAAGTTTGGTCTGTACCACCAAATTCTACATCAGCATGTAAAGCAACGGAATCATGACCTTGCATCAATGGATACATAAATTCATGAACACCGATAGCACGACCTTCTTTGAAACGTTTATTGAAATCATCACGTTCCATCATACGTGCTACAGTGTAAGAACTTGCCAAGCGAAGCACATCAGCAAAGTTCATGGTTTCAAGCCATTCACTGTTGTCACGAACAATAGTTTTTTCAGGATCCAATACTTTGAAGATTTGTGTTTTATAAGTTTCAGCATTTTTCAATACTTCTTCTTTTGTAAGTGGTGGACGAGTTACACTTTTACCAGTAGGATCACCAATACGAGCAGTGAAACCACCGATAACGATCACTACTTGATGACCAAATTCTTGGAACAAACGTAGTTTACGAAGTGGTACTGTATGACCTAAATGAATATCTGGCGCTGTTGGGTCCAAACCTAATTTTACAACTAAAGGTTTATTTTCCTTAATAGATTTTTCTATTTTCTTTACAAGATCTTGTTCATTAATTAAATCTGCTACGCCGTGTTTAATTTGGCGCACTTGTTCTTGAGCACTAACCATGATAATCCTCCTCGAAATACTATTGTTTTAGTATACCATTATCTAAAAACTTTCACAATTATATATATAGTATTGGTTTTAAGCCATTTATGATATAATATTTATAACTGCGTAATAGAATTTACGTTATATTTACTAACAAAAGAAAAAAGAGGTGACTCTATGAGTAATAACTCAAATGCGAGAAGCAGCCGCCGTTCTAATGGTAGCGGCTCTACACCGAAGAAAACAAGTCCGAAGCGTCTATTTTGGATTTGTGCCCTTCTCCTTATACTCATCGTAGCCGGAGGTGGCTGTGGTTTCATCAGTGCTACACTGTCTAACCTACCAGATGTATCCAATGTACGTCCTTCTGCATCGTCTCAAATTTACGATGTCCATGGTAATCTCATCACAACGGTTCATTCCACAGAGAATAGATTACCAGTACCTTTAAAAGATGTACCAAAGGATTTACAAAATGCCTTTGTTGCTACTGAGGATTCTCGCTTCTATTCCCATCACGGTATCGACCCTGTTGGTATCTTGCGCGCTGTATGGGTTAACCTTGTTCATAGTGGCGTATCTGAAGGTGGTTCTACAATCACTCAACAGTTAGCGCGTAATGCATTCTTATCTCAAGACAGAACATTTAAACGTAAAATTTCTGAAGCATTGCTAGCACTTAAAATTGAACAACATTACACTAAGGATGAAATCCTTGAAATGTACATGAACCAAATTTACTTTGGCCAAGGTGCATACGGTGTACAATCTGCAGCTCATGTATACTTTGGTAAGGATGCTAGCCAATTAACGCTAGCTCAAGCAGCACTCATTGCAGGCTTACCACAAAGTCCTAACTACTACTCTCCATTCAATGATTTGGAAGCTAGTAAAAAACGTCAAGCTGTTGTATTAGGCCAAATGGTTAAATACGGTTACATTACACAAGAGCAAGCTGATCAAGCACGTCAAGCAGATTTAGGCTTAGTGGCAAAACAAGAACAAACGCATGAAAAATCTAATGCATCTTACTTCATTAACTATGTTATTGCACAAGTTTCTGAAAAATATGGCGACGATGCAATCTATAAAGATGGTTTAAAAATTTATACAACTCTTGATATGGATGCTCAAAATGCTGCAGTTGCAGCAATGCAAAATCTACCAACTATGTATACTGACCAAAATGGTCTACACC
>CADFKY010000125.1 GCA_902834965.1 Veillonellaceae bacterium | reverse complement strand
GCAATATCCGCCAATATCCGTAAGGCATAGCGCCCTTTTGTAGATATTTTCATAAGTTAACCTCTAAGTCATTCATAATATATTTATAGTATATCACAAATTCATACAAAAAATGGTGGGAAATATGATACACTATACATATATCGAAATATTTTATTTGGGTATTTTTTAATTTCATATAGGAGGATGTTATCTAATGTTAGATAAACTATTTCAACTCAGTGAACGCGGTACAACTGTTAAAACCGAAATTTTAGCTGGTATTACTACGTTTATCACGATGGCGTATATCCTATTCTTGGCGCCTAACATTCTTAGTCTTGCAGGGATGGATAAAGATGCAGTCCTCATCGCTACAGCCTTAGGTGGTGGTCTTGTAACAATTGCTATGGGTTTATTCGTAAACTATCCTATTGCTCTCGCTCCTGGGGTTGGCCTCTTAGCCTTTTATTCCTTTACCGTAGTTCTTGGTATGGGCGTATCTTGGCAAACAGCATTGGGTGCTGTATTTATCTCCGGTCTTGTATTCCTTGTATTAACGCTTACGTCCATACGTCAAATGATTGTTGTAGGCATTCCTGCGTCAATGAAAGTCGCTATTACTGTAGGTATTGGCCTCTTCATCGCGATCATAGGCTTAAAATTATCCGGCTTGATGGCAATCTCTATTAGTTTGTCTCCAAACTCTTTAGGCCAAGTTGTGCAAACGCACGGTAATTTAGTACCTCCGGCATCCGAAGCGCTCTTAACGCTCGGCAATTTGCACAGTGGTGAAACATTGTTGGCTCTATTCTCCCTCATCTTTACAGCTTTATTGATGGCTCGTAAAATTCAAGGGTCTCTCTTGATTGGTGTGGTAGTAACAACAATTGTATCCTATGCTACAGGCCTTTCCACAATGCCTGAGAACTTCACTGTATTAGCAGTGCCTGATTTCTCTAAAGCAGCATTCCTTCAATTAGATATTCCTGGTGCGCTCCACATGGGCTTAATCACGATTATCTTCTCCTTCACCTTCGTAGAATTGTTCGACTCCATGGGTACTTTGATTGGTACTGCTACAGAGGCGAAAATTGCAGATCCTAAATCTGGTAAATTCCCAGGTCTTGGTAAAGCCATGACTGTCGATGCTATTGGCGTTAGTACTGGCGCATTGCTCGGTACTTCTACGATTACTGCCTTCGTTGAAAGTGCAGCAGGTGTAGGTGCTGGTGGCCGTACAGGCTTAACAGCTGTCACAACAGGCGTATTATTCCTAATCTGCTTATTCTTGGCTCCATTCGTATCCTTGGTACCAAATGCAGCCACATCTCCTGTTCTTATCATCGTTGGTGCCCTCATGTTAGGTGCTATCCGCAATATCGACTTCGATGATTGGACAGAAGGCTTCCCTGCATTCCTCGTTATCGTTTTGATGCCGTTCACATACAGCATCGCTAACGGTATCTCTGCAGGTCTTATTGCATACCCTCTACTCAAAATCATTGCAGGCCGTGCAAAAGAAGTTAACTGGATTATGTACGTATTGGCGGTACTCGTTATCATCCGCTACGTATTCTTCTAAAACAACTAAAACAACTAAAACAACTAAAAGAACCTATCTCTAAAGATATTAGTAAAATATCTAGGAGATAGGTTCTTTTTTATATATTGTTTAGTATTAACGAATCGTTTTTACACCAATTAAGTCTGTACGACTTGGATCAATATCTTTTAACGGCACTACATGATCTCTATAAAAGTCTGCTTCAGATGCTTTCACCGGCACTTGGAAGAACAAGAAATACGCCATATTATCCTTGTACCACGTAACACTGCGTACTAACCCCTTATCTACATCCCCTGTATATTGCACATCACCTATTGGCGTAGAGTCAGTCCACTGTACGTCATGGTACTCCATTGGAATATATTCTTCAGGCCATACAGTATCCATAGAGTAACTCATGCGGAAGACCATTGTATGATTTACCCAACGGCCACTGCGCTCTTGATACTCTTCACCTTGCTTCCAATATACAGTTTCTAATACATCATTGTCATAAAAATGTGTAGCATAGTATGTATAGCCAAACGGTAAATAACTTGGTACAGATACGTCATAGGACATCTTATGAGATGCATTAATTACACCGCTAGGTAAACCGATGGTTTTGCTCGTAAGTATAGGCCACACAGAATTCGTATGTGTACGCAATGGTAACCCAATCGTTTCATAAGGAGGCCAATCCGGATCATCATTTTGTTTAACCTTTTTCGCATCGTTTTCTTCAACATTTTGCTTATCATTGCGGTCACCACGTAGTCGAGTATCATCAGCAGCTACGTTACTCACAGGACCTACAGAGTCTACAATTTTGCTTACAAAGCTTTGGTTTCTTGAAGAAGCAAAGTAAAGCATATACACTTTGTGATCTTTTTCCCAATAAGCGATTTGAATAGCGTCTTTACTATAACCTAACGTATGTACAGAAATCCCATTAGGGGTAGTAAAGCTAACTGCATCCTTAGCATTGTATTTTGTCTTTTCCAATATAGGATTTACTACTGTATCGATAGCCCAACCCATGCGATATACAATATCTGTATTAGAGAAGGTTAGCTTCGGACCAAATCCTCCATCACGGCCCGTTTCCGTATAAACGATTTCTAATACGTCATGGTCCTTGGCCTTTACATCACGTACTGCATAATCTTTAGGCATATAAGATGGAACTTGTATAGGATAGCCAAATTCCCGGGCGGTACTCTCAATATTAGTTTCAACTAAATCATAATCATCAACTTGATCATACCAACGATAACGATCAGAGAGTTTTTTATTATCATCGATGAGCTTTTTATTATCTATATCTACATCTCGTTCAACAGGAACCGTATTGCCATTTTTATCTATTAACGGGTATGTAGCACTAACTGGCTGCACCCCAAAGGTACTTACTGCCGTAGCCATCGCGGCACATAAAACAGCAGATGTTATTATTTTCTTCATATTCTCTCCTCTTCGAGCGGTTACACACATTTCGCTTTATTCCAAATAAATTGCTACGTGAGCTATCTATTTTTTTACAGGCCCCACATGTTCCTTATAGAATTCAGCATCAACTGATTTCACAGATTCTAAGAACAATAAGGAATATGCCATACCGTCTTTTGTCCACGTAATGCTGCGAATTAGTTGTGCTGCTGGATCCCCGGTGTAAAAGACTTCGCCAGATTCACCTTGTTCAGACCATTCAAAGTCCTTATACTCACCGGGAACATACGGTACATCTTTTACATCTTTCACTGAATAGCCCATTCTATAAACGAAAATACTACCAGAGTTTCTCTTCCCAACT
>CADFKY010000124.1 GCA_902834965.1 Veillonellaceae bacterium | reverse complement strand
TTTCCTACCAAGGTCAGCCACCTTATGTGTTGAATGACCTTAACTTACATATTCACAGTGGTGATTATATATCCATTGTTGGGGATAATGGGTGTGGTAAAAGCACCTTGCTACGCCTCATTTTAGGATTCCTTACACCTGTAAAAGGCTCTATCAAACGAGATACGAACAACATTCGCTACGTGTCTCAGAAGAATGATTTTTCTCATGCAGGCTTCCCTATTACGGTAAAAGAAATCCTCGATTCCTACCGTAAATTACTAAAGATTAAAGATAAGCATGAAGTAGATCGCGTATTAGAGCTTACCAATATGACGGCGTTCAAAGACCGTTTAATCAGTAAACTGTCAGGTGGTCAAGCGCAACGCGTATCTATCGCGCGTGCCCTCATCGGCAGCCCTGACCTCATCATACTCGATGAACCATCTACTGGTATCGACCGGAAAAGCCAAGAAGGCATCTACGCCCTTTTGCGCGAGTTAAACCAAGTACACCACATTACAATTATCTCCGTAGAACATAACCTTGAAATGGCCCTAGCCAATTCAACTAATATCTACCACATCGCAAATGGCCAAGGTCACCTTTGCTCTCCTGAACAATACGCTAGTGAAATCATGCACAGCACAGGGCGCAATCCTATGGATCACGAAAATTGTGCTTGCTTTACAGATGTAACACCTCAGGCTCAGGCTCAGGCTCAGGCTCAGGCTCAGGCTCAGGCTCAGGCTCAGGCCGATGATACTACAACTAAGGAGGTGCACCATGTTTAATTATGATTTCATGCAAAATGCCTTCTTCGTAGCCATCTGCATTTCTCTACTCTGTCCATGCATCGGTATTTTCATGGTTCTACGCCGTTCTAGTATGATTGGCGATACCATGAGCCATGCATCGCTAGCAGGTATTACATTAGGCTTATTAACAAATACCAATCCTATCTTAGGAGCATTCATCTTTACCGCTATCTGCGGTGCCCTCATCGAGTTCTTGCGAAAATACTTCTCCCACCATCTCGATTTGATCCTAACCATCATCTTGTCACTTAGTATTGGTACCGCTATTACCCTTATTAGTTCAGGCAAGTTGAAAGCTAATGCTAATGTGTTCTTCTTCGGTAGCATCTTGACTGTAAACACAACAGATATGATTAGCATTGCAGCCCTAACTATTCTATCTGTTTTAACCTTATATTTCTTATATAACTCACTCCTCTACATCGCCTATGATGAAGAGGCCGCGCGCGTAGCAGGTGTTAAGGTTGATTTTATCAATTATATCTTTGCTATCTTAATGGCTGCAGCCGTATCCATTTCTATTAAAATCGTCGGCGTTCTCGTATTAAGTGCTATGATTGCCTTACCTGTAGCGTCAGCATTACAACTAGAAAAAGGATTTAGAACCACATTACTCTGTTCTATTGGATTTAGTTTGCTAGCTATGGTTATTGGCCTATTCGGATCCTACTATCTCAACGTAGCTCCAGGTGGTTTTGTATCACTCACATCGGTGGCAATTCTACTAGTGGTTCTGGTCATCAAAAACATCCGAACCATCCTTCGCCGCATGCAATTTAGCAAATAAACAAAGATACTTATCAATATATGGGTAGCTATTCTATTATCAAAATAAGGTAGCTATTCTGTGCAAAATAAATTATCTACTTATACTTGTGTAGCATGTTTAGTATTAAAACAGAATCGAAAGAGCGTTATGAATACAACAAATTGGCCTGAAGGCATAAAAAAGACCAAACAGCGCGAAGCCATTTGGTCCGTATTAACAACTACAGATAAACCCATTACTGCTATGGAAATCGCAGAGCGATTAGGTGATGGTAGCACCACATGGATGTCAACTATCTACCGTACCCTTGAATTATTAGAAACAAAAGATATTGTTACCCGTACAACACTCATGGGCAGCGATATGGCATATTATGAGATAACTCCTCATACGCATCGTCACTATGCAGTATGTACTAAATGTGGGGCCATGATTCCTCTTCACACCTGTCCTGTCGTAGAAATGCCACAGGAACTAACAGATGCAGGCTTCACGGTGACAGAACATCATCTAGAAATTGCGGGGATCTGTAAAAACTGCAAGAATAAAGGCTAGTAAAAATCTATAAGTAAATGCAAGAAAAAGGACGTAACTTTAAGAGTTACGTCCTTTTGTAATTTTATTATCTTTTGTATTAGCCTTAATTAGCTTTCACCATTACAACATCAATGGAGCAACTACAAAGCCAAGTGCTACTGAAATCGCGATGGCAAGTACACCAGGGATGAAGAACGGATGGTTAAATACAAGCTTACCGATTCGTGTTGAGCCGGTATCGTCCATTTGTACAGCCCCCAAAAGTGTTGGGTATGTAGGCAATACGAAGAGTGCAGATACGGCTGCGAAGGAAGCGATAATAATGTATACGGATCCTGGGTTCTCTGGCGTAATGCCGAGAGCTAGAATTACAGCTGGTACCAATGCTTGTGTAGTCGCCGCTTGGCTATACAACAATGTACTAGCAAAGAAGAATGCTACAGCTAATAGGAATGGATATGCTGTTACCAAGCTAGATGCAAGAGCTTTAATTTCAGGAATATGACCTTTTACGAAAGTATCGCCCAACCATGCTACGCCTAGTACGCAGACACATGCGGATAAACCGGATTTAAATGTGCTTGTATTAACAAGTTGTGCTGTATCAATTTTACAGAAGAATGTAATAGCCGCTGCAATTACCATCATGAAACCAACGATGGCATCATTTCGACCAAAAATAACAGGTTTAATAAGACCAATGTTCTTGGAGATGGCAGTTGCATAGAATACGATACAAATAATACCAATCAAGAAAATCAATACAGAAGTTTTTGCACCTGGTTTCAAGTGGAAATCAGCACTCTTTTCACGAGGTGGAGCCACATGACCTGCTGCCAAACGTTCTTGGTAAACTGGATCGGAAGACAAATCATTATTTGCAAAGGTAGACATGATAAATGCCGTAATCATAACCGCTACGAATGTTGTAGAAATACAGATGGCAAGCAATGTTGGATAGTTTACACCATATGGTTCAAGGAAACCACTCATAGCAACAACTGCAGCGGATACTGGGCTCGCTGTAATACCAATTTGGCTTGCTACAACGGCAATGGATAATGGTACAGATGGCTTAATATTTTCACTTTTTGCCACCTCTACAATTACAGGAATCATAGAGAATGCTGTATGACCTGTACCAGCCAATAGCGTTAAGAAATACGTAACTGTTGGTGCTAAGTAGTTAATATGCTTAGGATTTTTACGTAAAATACCTTCTGCAATACGCACCAAATAATCGAGACCGCCAGCGAGTTGTAAAG
>CADFKY010000123.1 GCA_902834965.1 Veillonellaceae bacterium | reverse complement strand
GTACAACGCGATAATGAAGAAATGAAAGCTCAAATCGCATTGTTGATGCAACAAGTAGGACTTTCCAAATAAAAAAATTCTTAGTCTTGTTATGTAAGGAATATGAAAGCCGCCCTTCTAGGGCGGCTCATCATAAGGAGGAAGTATGAAATTCAAAACATTTATGCCTGTATTGGCTCTTGCTTGTGTGTGCGCGGTAGGCCAAGCGGATGCGGCTCAAGATCGATTGATGATGCCAGAACAACCAGCTGAACCATTGAATGTGCTTGAAACAGAAGTGGCACTTTCCGTGCCTAGCGAAGAAGTTCGCGACGTAGTGAATGCTTTCACACAATTCCAATTGGACCAAAAGGGCAAGCGCATCATGGATGATTCCCGCGTTATGACTGGTCAAGAGCGTTACCGCAACAATGTGTTGTACTACATGAACGTTCGTCGTAGCTGGTACATCGTGAGCCATCGTTATAAAAACGACAGCTATGCGCGCATGGCGTTAGATCGTTTGTACAACGATTACAAACAGTTCTTTACAGAACATGCGACTGTATCTGAAGATGCTAAATTGGACTATGCGCAACAAATCATCGATATCTTGGATCGCAATACGGCCAATGTACATGATGATGAATTGCGTTTCTACATGAACGAAATGGTTATCTTCAGCTTGAACGAAGCTATGAAAGACGGCAATAATCGCGTGAAACCTGTGGATGAAAAAGCAGCTCCTGCAATGGACGAACTTCATACAGTGGATCTTCGTAAAGCGATTAATGCACCAACAATTCAGTAAGATCTGGTGTAAGTAATAAACCGCTAATTTAATTAAATATTGTAATTGAATCAGGGACAGTTTCATTAGATTCTGTGATAATACACTGATAACTAAATAATATTTAGAATGTATGGTGTTTATAAAAGCCGGGGCATAGATTGCCTCGGCTTTTGTTATGTATAAATTGAAATTGTTACATGCAAATATGTAAATTTAATGGCATAAATGTATCGAAAAGATGAAGATTTTATTTCCTAATTATTAATTTTGTTAAATAAACCATAAAAATGAATGAAACATGAAAAATTTGTTTACAATATAGATTTTTTTTGATATGGTATACGAGTAGATGAGTATATGATAACAATCTGTAATAAGTGTAATATTTGACTTGTTATGCTGAATATTGTTGGTTTGTATTAGAAGTATAGATAATTTTTATATCTATTACTTCTTATTTTTATTATAGTTTTATATAAGGTTAGATAGGTATTACGCAACGAAAATGTAGTACGAAAGGAACATTATGAATCAAATTTATAAAGTCATTTGGAATCGGGTGAAAAACTGTTATGTAGTTGTGTCCGAAATTGCTAATAATCGCGGGAAAATTAATGGAAGAAGCACAACATGCGTTGGTACACTTTTATGTATTTTGGCACTAGTAGGTGGTACATTATTGCCACTGAATACTGCTAATGCAGTAAATCCTGCGGGGACTGGTGCAGGGGTATCATGGGGAAATGGCACGAATAGTGGCACAGATCAAAATAATGTAGCTATTGGCGGTTATGCGCAGGCCCTTGGACCGGTTTCCTTGGCATTAGGTGCGCATAGTAATTCTTCTGCTTCATATTCAACCGCTATCGGTGGAGGAACACAATCTACTGCGGAAAATGCGACAGCTATTGGTGGTGTAGCCAAGGCACAAGGGAAAAATGCTACCTCTATTGGGGCAAAAGCCGAAGCTAATGGAGAGTATGCTACCACTATCGGTGCAGGTGCAAAAGCGGATAAAACCTATGCTATAGCCATCGGCAGCCTTTCTCACGCTACTGAGGTATCCTCGTTAGCAATGGGAAATAATTCAAAAGCTACTAATACTTATGCTTATGCAATCGGTGGGAGTGCGGAGGCTAAGGGCAGATGGAGTATCGCCATGGGGACAAATGCAGTGGCCGAAGATGATGCCAGCGTGTCTATCGGTACCTGGTCAAAAGCTACTACTGGACAGTCCGTGGCTGTCGGTTATCTAGCTAACGCGAAACAATTAGGGGCAACGGCACTTGGCAGACAGACGAATGCTAGTGCAGTAGATGCAACTGCTATAGGATCTGGATCTTCTTCTACTGCTGAAAACGGTACAGCTATAGGTAAAAGTGCTTCGGTCAGTGCGAAAGACAGCGTCGCTATCGGTACTGGGGCGAAAGCAACCAATGAAAATGCAGTGGCTCTCGGCACCGGTTCTGAAACTGCTGCAGCGGTAGCAACAGCCTCTGAGTCAGTTAATGGAGTAGTACATAACTTTGCAGGTATAAATCCTGGTTCCACAGTTAGCGTAGGTAAGACAGGTATGGAACGGACGGTTACCAATGTAGCAGCCGGCCGTATTTCCGCTACATCTACAGATGCTATTAACGGCAGTCAACTGTATGCAGTGACTACGGAAGTGAATAAGGGCACAGTTTATGCAGGAGATGTAAAAGGTACGGGGGCTACAGATAATAAGTTTATCCAAAGACTGGGGGCACAAACTAATATCGTTGGTGGCGTAGCCGATACATCCAAATTGAGTGATAACAATATTGGAGTGGTATCTAATGGCACAGATACATTGAACGTGAAATTGGCTAAAGAACTGAAAGACCTAACTAGTGTGACTGCTGGTGATACAGTGATGAACACGGATGGTGTGACGATCACTGGAGGCCCTAAAATTGTAAAAACCGGCATTGATGCAGGAAACAAACAAATCGTTAATGTGGCTAGTGGCGGAGACGTAACGACGAATGGTGCCAATATTGGCGATATTAACCGTATCATTACGGCGAAGGATAAGTATGTGACTGGCGGTGCAGCGACTTATCAAGCAAATGGTGAGGGTGCCGCAAATTTAATCGGCACAAACGGATTGACTGCGAACGTGAGTGGATTGAAAAATAACTATGTTACGAGTGGCAGTATTTCTAATGACGGCAAAGTGTTGACACTGGAACGTAACGATACGGGCAAAGTTAATGTTGATTTGAGTAATATATTTACTGAGGTAGCAAAGGGAGATTACCGTTTGGTAGAAAATCCTGAAGCGGGTAGCCAGGGTAAATATAAGGTTGATAGCAATGGAAATATGGTATTGACTGTAGCAAATGATAAAGGCGACAAAAAACAAGTTACATTGACAGATATTGCATCGAAGGCGCAACAAGATAATAATACATCAAGTATTACTACAATCAATACAACTCTTGATAAAGGCTTGAACTTTGCCGGTGATACCGGTGCTGTGAGCAACAGAAAATTAGGCGATACCGTCACCGTTAAAGGCGGTGCCACAGGCGCATTGTCCGATGGAAATATCGGTGTTGAATCCGACGGCAATGGCACATTGAA
>CADFKY010000122.1 GCA_902834965.1 Veillonellaceae bacterium | reverse complement strand
ATGCTTATAATATAGTAAATGATATGTATATTTAAAAGTAAGACACTACTATTAGACTACTATTAGTATATAACAGAGGTGAATAAAATGGCAGTATCTGCAGATTTATATAGAACCTTTTTAGGGGTAGGCTTATATTTATCCTTTTCCCGTGCCGCCAAAGAGTTAGGCGTTTCTCAATCCGCCATCAGCCAAAGTATTAAGCAATTAGAAGGTGAACTTAATATGCCTCTTTTTGTGCGCACTACAAAATCTGTAGGGTTCACGCCAGAAGGCAAAGAATTGTTTGATACAGTAGCGAAGGCTTTTTCCATTCTTGATAATGGGGTAACTCAATTGCAAGAACGTGTTAGCCAAGCTTATGAAAGTTTAAATCTTGCTGCTACAGACACATTATGTCGCCATTTCTTATTACCTTATTTCCATAAATGGCAATTGCAAGAAAGCGAAATCGGACTACATATCATCAACCGACCATCCCCTGATTGTGTAGAGTTAGTACTCAACAAAGAAGCGCAGTTAGCGGTGGTAAATGATTATGAAGGCTTGCGTGATAATCCTCAACTAGAGGTAACTACATTGGCTACAATTCAAGATGTATTTGTTGGTGGTCCTGACTATAAAGGGGCAGGCTTCTTTGATCAAGGCCGTCTTCTTAATGAGCCTATTTTGCTCTTGCATAAAGGCTCTGCGAGCCGTACATTCTTCGATGAAGTAACTCATGGTGCATGCCGTAAACCTCGCTTCGAATTAGGTAGCGTCGATGTGTTGCTTGATCTTGTAGAAATTAACATGGGTATTTCCATGTTGCCTAACCATGTAGTGCAACAAAAGATGCAAGAAGGTACAGTGGTACGTATAGATACAGATATTCCGGTGCCAACGCGTGACATTGTACTTGTCCGTTCTCGTTTGGTACCTCAATCTGAAGGGGCTGCACGCTTCACTTCATTGCTTGTTAATCGTGAAAGCACACGTGATAAGGTTTTATAATAATGAGACACACTTTATGAGAATTTTCAGAAAGTGTGTCTTTTTATATTTTAGAGTACTGTTATCTGTGCTATATTATATTGTTATAAACCTACTGAATTTTATAATTTAGTGTGGAAAGTTTTTAAGCCTTAAAGAGAGCTTTTTTCTAGCTGTATTGTTAAGTCTTTTACTTGATATAGGTTGACCCTAAGGGGTTATTTACGTTAAAATTTAAAGATAGTTATGCTGCGGAGGTAAGAGCACATGGAATTATTAAAACAACGCATTCGTGAAGAGGGGATTGTCCTCAATAATCGCGTGCTAAAAGTCGATGGTTTCTTGAATCATCAAATCGATCCACAATTGTTTAAAGCAATCGGTAAAGAAATCGCCGATCGTTACCGTGATGCAGGTGTACAACGTATTGTTACTATTGAAGCATCTGGCATTGCATTGGCGTTGATGGCTGCTCTTGAACTTGATGTGCCATTAGTATTTGCGCGTAAGAAAAAATCTATTCTTATGGTAGATGATGTATATCATAGTGTTGTGTACTCTTATACAAAAGAGGAAAACTACGATATTACTATTTCTAAAAAATTCTTGCCAGCCGGTGAAAAAGTGTTGATCATCGATGACTTCTTGGCATCTGGTGAGGCTGCTATGGGACTTGCTAAATTGGTAGAAGACGCTGGTGATGAAGTGGTTGGTATGGCGATCGCTATCGAAAAATCCTTCCAACCTGGTCGTGAACGCCTTGAAAATGCAGGGTATCGTGTTGAATCTTTAGTTCGTATTAAAGAATTTAAAGACAATGGTTGTGTATTTATCGAAGACTAATAGTCTGATTATTTGTAGAGGGAATTATGAATCAAAAAGCAGAAAAATTTGACTTACTCGTTGCTGATCTAAATAAAGGCGGTAACTCTTGGTTTACAAAGGAAGAAATGACAGATGACCTTCATACAGTCGTTTACCACGGCCGTTTGGATGTTCATGAGCATAGCTTGCCTGTATTCATCGTTGTGGATGATTCTGCATTCTCCTATGCACGTATTGCTATCACAACAACATCTATTGATGAAAAAGTGATTCCTGCTGTATTGAAAGAACTTAACACATTGAATCAAGATTATAAAGTATCTAAATACTATGTGAGCAATGAAGATAAAAACATCTATATGGATGTGTCTGTTCCTGGTTTGACTGAGCAATTTGATCCTACAGTAGTAGTTAATTTATTGCTTGAAGTCGTTCAACCACATTTAGATGCTGTACATAAAGGCATTCTTAAAGTAGCTGGTTTAGCTAAATAGAGGTTGTTATGAATCCTAAAGCATTATTATTTGATAAGTTTTTAAAAGACGAAGAAATCACATCCTTTGAACGTAAGGATTTTGAGGATGAAAACGGTACTGTTGTATACCGTTCTTACATTAAATCCCCGTTGTGGGATATGCCGTTATTTGTTATTCTTGATAACAGTATTTACAGTGTTATTCGTTTGGTGTTGGGCCCTGAAAAGGTAACCGCACAAAATATGAATGCCTTGAATGCGTTGATCAACCGCGACAATGCGACATACAAAAACTATAAACTATATATTGATGAACAAGATTCCAGTCTATATTTAGACTGTGTATACATGTGTGGTGATGATGCATTTGAACCGGCATTAATGTATGCATTGATGTCTTCTATCGTAGACTATGTCCCTGAAGCTGTAGGCGAGTTGAAAGCTGCTTTTGAAAGTGGCACACATTAATTAATAACAAATACAGATTAAGGGGCGTAATGTTCGGAAATTAATTGAAAGAGGGTATCCTATCTCTAAAGGTGGGATACCCTCTTTTTATTTTTGGTAAAATATACATTAACACTTTAAAAGACCTAAGTTTAATAGAATGTGTGGTTTTGTAAAAAAGAGTATATATTTCTAATCATATATTTTGAATAACGTCGATATAATTAAATTTAATTCTTTCAAATAGTTCGGAATATAACGAATAATAAAAATAATTAATTAAAAAATATTCGAAAATAATGTTGATTTTGTAAATGTTAGGTGTTACAATTTGTGTACAAGAAGGAGGTAGCACCGTGAACTATGCAAATCAACAAACTCAACGCAAGTCTACGGAGGCTATTTGTGCGCATTTTTCCCAGTCTATTTCGGCTGGGCTTTTTTATTAGGAGGATCTATGAAGGTCGGTATTATTATGGGCAGCAAGTCTGACCTAGACACAATGAAAAAGGCATCTGCCATACTTGATGAATTCAACATTCCTTATGAAATGGTAATTGCTTCAGCTCACCGTACACCTGAAGCTGTAAAAGAATTTGTTACAAGACTTGAAGATGAAGGGGCTATCGCATTTATCGCTGGTGCTGGTGCAGCAGCTCATCTACCTGGCGTAGTCGCTAGCTTTA
>CADFKY010000121.1 GCA_902834965.1 Veillonellaceae bacterium | reverse complement strand
CACGGTGCTATTACAGATACACATGGTTTTGTCTTTGATGGCAATACAAGCTATACAAAGGATGAGCTCATGCCTCTTATCGACGAAGTCGTAACAAAACGGGAGCAAATGAACGATAACGATCGCCAATATGCATTGCGTATTTACCAAGAAAATATGCGTGATGTAATGGATTATCGTATTGCTCGCGATAAGAAGGTTACCCGAGAGCGTCGTCAAAAATTAGATGAAAAACGTGCTGAAAAGGCTAAGAAATCTGGTAAGACATACCAAGTATCTAAATCTCAACAAGAGGCTTTAGATGCAGCTAATGACGAAGTGGCAAAACCAGAAGAGCGCGCGTTAACTGATGAACAAATCAAAGAAAAGATGAAGAAATTCAAAATTGATGACTCTCGCGTTAAAGTAAATAATAATGTGCGCATCCGTTATACAGGTGGTAAGGATACAAAATCTAAAACCGATGCTCGTATGCAAACGGAGATGACTTTCACTCTATAACCCTATTTAAGGAGTTATAATGATTGATTTTTTAAAGAAACAGCTGTTTACCGTCCACCAAAACGGTAAGCAACAGGTGAGCGAGGTCTTTAAATATATAGGGCCTGGCATCATTGTCACAGTTGGGTTCATCGACCCTGGCAACTGGGCGGCCAATCTAGCTGCTGGTGCTAGTTATGGCTATGAACTGTTGTGGGTAGTTACGCTATCTACGATTATGCTTATTTTATTGCAACATAACGTGGCCCACTTAGGCATTGTACGAGGACAATGTTTATCCGAATGTGCTTATGAATTCTTGCCGCGTTACGTGTCCAGGTTCGTATTGAGTACGGCGGGCATTGCAGCGGCAGCGACTGCACTAGCTGAGTTTATCGGCGCAGCCATCGCATTGAAAATGCTATTTGGCATTCCTCTTTTGATAGGCAGTGTTTTGACGGCTGTTATCTGTACCATTATGCTCATAACAAACTCTTATCGGAAGCTAGAGCGTATCATTGCAGGATTCGTATCCCTCATTGCGTTGGCGTACCTCGTAGAGGTCAACATGGTCAATGTAGATTGGGCGGCAGCTGGTATTGGTTGGGTAGACCCTAAGGTTCCTAATGGATCGATGCTCGTTATTTTGAGTATCTTAGGGGCTGTTATTATGCCTCACAATTTGTTCTTGCACTCAGAAATCATCCAAAGTCGCCAGTTCAACACGCAAGATCCTTCTGTAATGAAGCGCCAATTGCGTTATGAATTTCTAGACACTCTATTATCTATGGGTATTGGCTGGATGATTAACTCTGCCATGATCTTATTGGCGGCGGCAGTGTTCTTTGCTCATGGCATTGAAGTAACGGAGCTTGAACAGGCTGAGGAGTTGTTACGACCTCTCATTGGTCCGGCAGCAGGTACAATCTTTGCTATCGCATTGCTCTTTGCGGGCTTTGCATCATCTGCTACGGCAGGTATGGCAGGGGCGAGTATCTTTGCCGGTATGTTTGGTGAGTCTTACGATATGAAAGACTTCCATACAAGATTAGGCTTGGCATTAACCTATATTCCAGCATTGCTTTTGATTGTATTCGTTACTGATTCATTCCAAGCCTTGTTGATTTCCCAAATGTTCTTGAGCTTGCAATTGCCGATAACTATCTTCTTGCAGCTTTATATGACAAGTAGCCGCAAGGTGATGGGGCAATATGCGAACCATACATATACGAATGTACTATTATGGGGCATTGGTATTGTGGTAACCGTTATGAACATCTACCTACTCTATGTAGGCGCATAATATACGAGCGTATAGTAGGTGTATAATACACAATCTCATATTTGCATGAAGCTAGTAGACTAGTAGTAAGGCTTAGAAAACAATCGAATCGTTAGCTCATAATGTAAAGCTAATAATGATAGAGAAAAAGACCGCGGTAGCGGTCTTTTTTTCATGTTCGGTTATGTATATTGATTATGTAAAAAGCGTATCCAAGAATACCCATGTGGGCTATAAAATATGTTACAATTAAAGATAGCATAAATCTGTAGGGAGAATTCCCTCATCAGTGTAATAGATAGAAATTAGGAGGACCTAATGGCAGACGAAGTAAAAGTACAAGATGCAATGCAATCTGATTTCAGTGTTGTTGTAAACGACATTGCAGAGGAATTATTAACGCGCCTAAATATGGATGAGGATGGTTCTGTTATCGACATGTTCCAAACAGGTTCTTTTGATCCTTGGCAATTATTCGTATTCTTTGGCGCTTTAGAAAAAGCTCTCGTTGATTTTAGAACAGATAAACGTAAGAAAACCGTTATCGTTCATGCCCAACCTGAGGCTCTTATCGGCATTGGCCGCGTAGTGACACCTGTATCCACTATGCTTGAGCATGTGTTGATGTCTCGTTTGAATGACATGAGCGAAGGTCGTTTGGAAACAGGCATGCTTACAGTATCTGCTGGAAGCATCGACTACGAAGGCGTTAATCTAAAAGGCCGTCACGTTGTGATCGTATGCGATCTTGTAGATGAAGATTCCGATTACCTCAAAGAATGTATTAATTTATGTAAAGAAATGAAAGCTAGTCACGTAGTGGCTGTGCCTCTTATGTTGTGGAACCCTGAGTTGATCGACAATTTGACAGAGGAAACTATTAAGGCGGAGTTATCCCATGAAAATCGTCCTCTCTCCTAGTAAGACTAAAACGATTACCCCTGCTACTATCAACGACGGGGCAGTACATACTGCAGTCTTAGACGGTCAATTTCAACCGCACATCACACAAGACATTGTAAAACATGTGCAATCACTAGATGTGGCCGCCCTTGGCAAGGCTTTAAAATTAAAGGATGATAAGGCGCAGGCGCTCTTTGATTTCTATCAAGATTTTGAGTCCCATCCTGTAGGGCTTGCCTGTGAAAGCTACGATGGTATTGCTTTCAAATATTTAGACTGGCAGAACTTGTCTGATGAGGCTAAGGCCTTCGGTGAAAGCCATCTCGTTGTGATGTCTGCCTTGTACGGTGTTGTAGAGCCTACGATGGGCGTTAGAGACTATCGACTCGATATGGTCGATAAGGTAGGCATTAATTTATACGATACGTGGCGTGGAACGGTGGATGCATACTTTCACAAGGAAGATTGGATCCTAAATCTAGCGTCTAAAGAATATGCAAAAATGGTGAACCATCCTAAGGTGGTAACCGTTGAGTTTTGGGAATTGCGAGGCGACACATTTAAACAGATGAGTACGTCCTCTAAAATGAGTCGTGGCATGATGGCTCATGCATGTTTGACAGAGCAAGTGAAGCATGTACGGGATTTGCCCCGTGAAATTAATGGATTTATCTGTGTTACAGATATTGAATCCATTACCATACCAAGCGAATCGATGACGGTTCGTTATGAAAGGAAGTGATTGTTTGCAAGTG
>CADFKY010000120.1 GCA_902834965.1 Veillonellaceae bacterium | reverse complement strand
TTTTATTATACTCATACTGTAAGTATAGATAGATTTATTCGTATATAGAAAGAAAACTTTACATAGTATTGTAAAGTTAGAGTAAGATTAATTATGAAATTTAAGAAAATAGCAGCTCTTTTAGGAGCTTTTACCATCGCTAGTAGTTTATTTATAGCAGGCTGTGGTAATACAGGTACTAGTCAAAAGACATGGCGCGTTGGTACTGATGCGACCTATGCACCATTTGGTTTTAAAGATAAAGACAGCGGTAAATTAGCTGGTTTTGATGTAGATATTATCAATGCCATTGCACAGGAAGAGGGCATTGAAGCCGATGTTCAAAACTTGAACTTTGATGCGCTTTTACCAGCACTACAAAGTAATACCATTGATATTGCAATTTCAGATATGACCATTTCTGAAGATCGTGCTAAGTCTGTAGACTTTAGTAAACCATACTATATTGCAGGTAATGGCCTTGTTGTAAATATCGATAACACGAATATCAATAGTTTTAAGGATTTAGAAGGAAAGCGCATTGGTGTATCCATTGGTTCTACTGGTGCGGAAATTGCTAGTAAGATTCCTAATGCCGATGTGCGCCAATTCAACCTCATCGTAGATGCATTCTTAGAATTGCAAAATAGAGGTGTAGATGTAGTTATTAACGATACACCAGTAAACGAATATTATGTTAACAGCAAGGGCAAAGGTATCGCAAAGGTTACTGGAGAGGACTATGATGCGGCACCGCTTGGTATTGCTGTGAAGAAAGGCAATACGGAGCTTCTTAATAAAGTTAACGATGGCTTGGCTAAGATTAAAGCCAATGGCAAATATGCGGAGATTTATAAAAAATGGTTTGGTAAAGAGCCACCAACAGAGGATTTAAAATAGTTTGTAGATAGAACCTAAACGTATTATTTGTTATAATACGTTTAGTAAACCTCAAATGGTATGAGGTAGTATAGAATGGGTGATATGATGGCTAAACGACGTGCATTTTTAGATATAATTAAAGAGAAGGGCGCCCTCGTTTTAGATGGTGGGTTAGGATCAGAGTTAGAGCGTTACGGCTGTAATCTTCAGCATAAATTATGGTCTGCTAAGATTCTTATGGACCAACCAGATATCATCAAAAAAATACATATCTCGTACTTGGCGGCTGGGGCAGATATCATTCAAAGTTCTGGATATCAAGCAACAGTAGCTGGCTTTAAAGGATTAGGTTATGGTACGGAAGAGGCTATAGAGCTCGTTAAATTATCCGTTCGTTTAGCGGTACAAGCTCGCAATGAGTTTTTAGAGGCTAAGGCGACTGGAGCACTTACATTGCGGGGGATTACACTTGGTGAAGAGACTCCAGATGGGGTTAGATATTTTTCTGAAGGTGCATTGCCTAAACCATTAGTGGCGGCTTCTGTAGGGCCATATGGTGCATTTTTGGCGGATGGATCTGAGTACCGTGGATATCCTGATGTGCAAACTGAATATCTCGAAGTATTCCATATTCCTCGGTTAGCATTATTCTGTGAAGAAAACCCTGATATATTATCTTTTGAAACCATTCCGTCTTATGACGAAGCCATTGCCATAGCTCGCGCCATGTCTGACCCATACACATCGAGAGGGATTCCTGGATGGATTGCCTTTTCTTGTAAAGATGGACATCATGTTTCTAGTGGTGAAACCATCATTAAATGTGCAGAAATGATCGACAAGGTTAGACCTATAACTGGTATTGGTGTCAACTGCACTAAGCCAGAATACGTAGAGTCCTTGATTAAGGATATTCGTACTGTTACGGATAAACCAATTGCTGTATACCCTAATCTTGGTGAAAGCTATGATAGTGAAACTAAGACCTGGTATGGCGACCCTGCATCATTTGTAGATTATGTTGATGTATGGCGTAATGCTGGGGCAGATATCATAGGTGGTTGTTGTAGAACAACACCTGAAATTATTAGAGATATAGCTAGAAAAATTCATAAATAGTAATATAAACTAATGATATAAACATAAAAGGCTATCGATGTTAAGTCGATAGCCTTTTCTCTTTAGTCGTTTGGTAGTAGTAAAATGTAATACTTTAAAGTTTGATATAAGAGATATAAAAAGAGGTGATACATTAGGTATCACCTCTTAATGTTAGGTAATAAAAAAGCAGTGCATAAGCACTGCTTTTACTATGGCGGAGAGACAGGGATTTGAACCCTGGGTACGGGATAACCGCACACATGATTTCCAATCATGCTCCTTCAGCCGCTCGGACACCTCTCCATGTATTCTGTTGTCTAACAGGTACTTGTATAGTATATGAAAAAGTTAGATTTATGTCAAGCAAAAAATAGTGAAAATCTTAGACTTTCATAAGACTTTTAAACTCTATTAGTTTAGCTTAGTTTCTACTGTTAGTAGTAATAATTAAATTGTAAAAATGTTACGCAAAATGCTGTTAAAACGTAAGATATGTATAGTTGAAGCCTAAGAAAAAAGACCGCCTAAACAGGCGGCCTTTAGTTTGTGTATTATAATACTTCTTTGATTTCAGCTGCATCGATGGATGCTTTGATATCGTCTGCCATTTTTTCGATTTTTGGAAGATCTTCTGGTTTTAAAGAGGATTTGATATCAAGTGGTTCGGATACGATTTCAATGTCTTTGAAGTCGTTTTCGAAGTGAGCAACCATTGTTTTCATTGCAGCAGATGCCCAAGAGTGGTTACCGATGATAGATACCTTGTGGTTTTGGAAGTTAAGCGCTTTCAATTCATGAATGAAGTTTTCCATAGTAAGGTATAGGTTCAAATTGTATGTAGGTGCAATTGTTACCAAGTTAGTATATTTCCAAGCATCGGAGATGATGTAGGAAGCATTAGTTTTGGAAACATCGTAAATTTTGATATCTGTAACACCGCGTTTGGATAATTGTTTTGCCAATTGTTGTGCAATGGCACGAGTGTTACCGTACATAGAACCGAAGGCGATAACAACGCCTTTTTGTTCAGCTGTGTAGCTAGACCAGTGCAAATATTTGTGTAAGATATATTGGATAGATTCTGGTGTACGCCAGATTGGACCATGAAGTGGAGCAATACGTTTAATATCAAGACCGGAAACTTTGCGAATTGCATTTTGTACTTGAGGGCCGTATTTACCAACGATGTTTGTGTAGTAACGACGAGCTTCTTCTTCGTATGTAGCAACGTAATCAGTTTGGTCAGCAAAGATATTGCCGTTAACTGTACCGAATGTACCAAAAGCATCTGCAGAGAACAATGTGCCTGTAGATTTTTCATATGTACAAGTTACTTCTGGCCAGTGAACCATTGGCATAGTGTAGGAAACGAGTGTATGTTTACCAAGGCAAATTTCGTCGCCTTCTTTTACAGTGTAATATTGGTCTGGTTTTGGAGAATTGTAGAATTGCTCGAACATGCGGAATGTTGTAGCATTACCAA
>CADFKY010000119.1 GCA_902834965.1 Veillonellaceae bacterium | reverse complement strand
CGCCGAGGATTTCACCTTTGCGCAAGGAGAAGGAAATATCGTTGTCGAAACCTTCTGGTTTGAGGTTATCCACACTCATCACTACTTCACCTGGTGTTGTCGTACGAGCAGGGTAGAACTCGTCGATAGAACGGCCTACCATGTGGCGTACGACCTCGTCTACAGAGATCTCAGATGTTGGTTTTGTAATGATGGTGTGACCATCACGCATAACCGTAATCGTATCGCATTCGCTGAATACCTCTTCCATACGGTGAGAGATATATACGATAGCAACGCCGCGTGCTTTCATTTTGCGCATCATTTTGAACAATGTCGCCGTTTCACGCTCGGTAAGTGCTGCTGTTGGTTCGTCCATGATGACAACCTTTGCATCTAACATCAAGATGCGAAGGATTTCCGTCATTTGTTGATGACCAACGGAGCAAAGGCCTGCCTCAGTAGTGAGGGGTAACTCGATGCCTAGTTCGCGGCATGTATTTTCTGCCTCAGCGAGCATCGCTTTTTTATCGAGCAGACCAAATTTATTGCGCTTTGGTCTCATTAAATATAGATTTTCTAACAATGTTAGATTTGGCCAAATATTGAGCTCTTGGTGGATGAACGCCACACCGTTTAGCTCGGCTTCTCTCGGGTTCGGGAAGGTGCGCTCTACGCCATCGATGGTGATGGTACCAGCATCTGCCTTGTGAATACCGGTGAGGATATTCATGAGGGTGGACTTGCCGGCGCCGTTTTCGCCCATCAAGGCGTGAACCTCGCCCTCCTTGAGGGTAATACTTACATCGCGCAGCACTTGGTTCGTACCAAATGCCTTTGCAATGCCTGACATAACAATTTCCATAACTACTCCTATATGATTGGTGAAAGTATCTATTGATGTATGCTTACAAACCTAGTTGGTTAATCTATTATGTTAGGGACGATCGCTGAATATACAATCAGCGCGCAAGATAATGTTTGCATACGGAGATGCTTCACCAGTTCGAATAATGCATTTGCATTGTTTTGTAGCTTCTTTGAAAGCTTCATGGCTTATTTCAATCCATTCGTATTGATCGGATGGGAAGGTAGACTCCAAGAAGTCATAAGCCTTAGGATTATTTTCTTTAATTTCTGTTGCCACATGAACTGCTTCGGATTTCATATGCTTAGCGATGATGGATACTACTTGCTCAAAGCTTGGTACACCGAAATCTAAAGCTAAGTCGATTTTTTGAACCCCTTCAGGTACTGGTAAACCACAGTCTGAGATACAAATTGTATCTGTGTGACCAAGATCTGCAAGAACCTTAGCGATATGGCTATTTAAAATGCCGTGTCGTTGCATGGTAAACTCCTTTTATATTTTGATGGCTGAGGTTTAACACCTCAGTCATTAACTACCTTTGTTATATAGAGGACAGATGTATTTGTTGCATGAGAATATATAGTTTGTATTTAATAGATTAATTCTCTGCTAAGAATGCAGCGACCTCGTCCTTTGTTGGCATGCCACCTTGGGCTCCTAAGCGTTGGATGGAGAGGGCTGCGGCCGCGTTGCCGTAGTGCAATGCATCGGCTAAGCTTTTACCATTAACAATAGCTGTTGCAAAGGCACCGTTGAAGGTATCGCCTGCACCAGTAGTATCTACTGGTTCAACCTTGAAGCCAGATACGGTGTGGATTTCACCACCATCTGCATAGCCTACACCTTTACTGCCGAGGGTAACGATGATTTTATTTTCGTTAGCTAACAAGGTTTCCTCTGTAGATTGATTAGGGTAGAGGGCAGATAGCTCATGCTCATTTGGCGTAATATAGGTTGCTAATTCTAACCACTCTGGGTTGAGGTCAGCCGCTGGAGCTGGATTTAAGAGGACTTTCACATTAGCCTCGTGGCAACGACGAACGATGTATTCGATTGTGGTAATAGGAATTTCGTTTTGCACCATTACGAGATCCGCTTGCTCGATAGCAGACCAAGCGTTATCTACAACGTTTTTGTCTACCTTAGCATTGGCGCCTGCAATCACGATGATGCTGTTATCGCCTTCAGCTAATGTAATATGGGCTGTACCTGTTGTAGTATTCGGTACGGTAACGATGTAATCTGTATTGATATGATTTTCCTTTAGGTTATCCATAATCATTTGGCCGTATGCATCTTTACCGATACAACCTATCATAGTAACCTCTGCACCGAGACGAGCAGCAGCTACCGCCTGGTTTGCACCTTTACCGCCGTGGGCGATGTGCAATTCGTTGCCCATGATTGTTTCGCCTGCCGCCGGACGTTTATCCGCGAGCACTACAATATCCATGTTGCAACTACCAATAACAACAATGCGATTCATAATAACTCCTTAATCAGCCTCAGCCCTAAGTGGGACTAAAAATGGATATCGTTAATTTTTATACACAGCTTTTGAGATATTTTATACAGCAAAATGTATATATAAATAGTATCGATAACCGCATAGGCGTTTACTTTCACATATCTATTAGTATAACTTAATCATTTATTAGTATAGCCTAAATACGAAAGTTTATCTATATAAATAACTATAAAATATGGGTATAAGAAAAGGTATACCCAACATCTATGTTACATGAGTAAAAATGTACTGATTAGATTTTGGATATACCTTATTATTTAAGAATTAATATAGTTATATATTAGTGAAAGCTTGGTTTGTCGTAGTGCGTGCCTGGTTCGCCAATGCCGATGCTTGCACGGTGGAATGGGGTTTCATCATCTACATGTAAGATGTCGAAGACGGCTTTTACTACAGCTTCCCGTGTAACTTGGGCATCGTTAAATTGAACGCCTTCAGGAATGAGCTCATAATTTGTATTTTCTGGATCATTGTAGAGCCATGTGAGGCGCAAGATTGTGTAGTTTAAGTTAGATTCGCGCAACACATTGCGTGCTTGACGTTCGCCTTGAACATAGCTAATAGGCAAGCTGTCGAAGGTCCATTTTTCAAGTGCTGCAGGGAATTCACCAGAAAGACCAGCCATAGAAAGGCCGATGACACGGCGTACATTTTTACGGCTCAATGCTTTCACAATAGCCGCCATATCGCTGCCAGATTCCATAGCACCTACAAATACAATCTCTGCATTTGTTACCGCTTCCTCTAATTTAGCAGGGTTTTGGAAGGATCCCTCGATGACTGTAACGTGTTCATGCTCTAAAATTTCTGGATGTAAACGAGTACTCAATTGGCGACCATATAATGTAAGGTGCATATCTGTATATGTTAATAATGTAGCAGTCAACTTTTGTGCAATTTGGCCAGCGGCCCCTAAAATTGTAATATATTTGTACATATAGACCTCCTATGTCCTAGGCATAAGTATTTGTATGCATTATATCACAACTATATGACGAGAAAGTGAGAATAGAAATTTAATTAATAGCTAGAATTTCTTTTGTTGTTCTTAGTTGCGCAAATCGATTTCTCCAAATTTT
>CADFKY010000118.1 GCA_902834965.1 Veillonellaceae bacterium | reverse complement strand
TGCTATTCGCGAATTATTTGAGGAATCTGGACTTCATGGTCGCCCGGAAGATTTAGAATGTGTGGCTGCTTTTGATTTTCAATTTCCTTTTGATGAAAGCTTAACCCATGTAGGTTATGTATATTTTTTGCGTACTTTCACAGGCATAGTAGAGGAAACGGACGAAATGGAGCCTCATTGGCTAACAGTAGACGAAATTCCTTACGACCGCATGTGGGATGGCGATCGTCAATGGCTACCAATGCTGCTAGAAGGCAAGAAGTTAAAAGGACCTATCGTATTTGGTCGAGACAACAGTACGGTAGATAAGATGGATCTGACCACTGTGGATACCGTTCTTGAAAGCGAACACTTGGCGCGCATTGATCTGTATATTAATGGATAATTTGTACCTTATGGGCTGCAACATATATGCAATAGGCTTGTAATATGCCTATAGGCATGAAAGTGGTACTAGAGTCCTAAGTTTATAATATTTTGAGGTAATATGACTGATAAAAAGAACCCTAAGTGGGTGCCACAGCTGTTGGCGTGGTATGATGTGCATAAACGGGAATTGCCGTGGCGTGATTGTGGAGACCCTTATAAGGTTTGGGTTTCTGAGGTGATGAGCCAGCAGACCCGCATTGAGGCGATGAAGCCCTATTATGATAACTGGATGCGACTATTTCCAACCTTAGAGGACTTGGCAAAGGCCAGTGAAGATGAGGTAGTTCACGCTTGGCAAGGGCTTGGCTATTATAGCCGGGCTCGTAACTTGCGCCTTGGTGTAAAGGACGTCGTGGAAAACTACGGTGGTATCGTGCCTCATGACCGCAAGACTATGGAGTCCTTGAAGGGCGTAGGTTCGTATACGGCTGGGGCTGTTCTATCCATGGCGTACAATGAACCAGAGGTGGCTGTAGACGGCAATGTACTGCGTATTTATGCTCGTTTATATCGAATTTTTGATGATATTTTGAGTACTAAAGGTAAGAAGGCCATAACCGCTATCGTAGAGGAAACATTGCCTCACGATCGACCTGGCGACTTTAACCAAGCTTTGATGGACTTTGGGTCTGCCGTGTGCATTCCCAAAACTCCACGCTGTGGAGAATGTCCTATTGTAAATATGTGCGAAGCATACCAACATAAGGATACTGATAAACTACCTGTGCGCATCAAGAAAACAAAGGTAGTAGAGGTGCCTCTATTTGTGGCGGTCTTGCAATACGAAGACTATTATCTATTGCACAGACGTCCTAACCGTGGACTGTTACGGTCCATGTGGGAATTCCCATCTGTGGAAATGGTATCTGCCTTTGACGAAGGGGAACAAGGTCTTGAGGCTTTAGTAAAGGACCTAGGTTTTGAATTATCCTTGCAACCAGTATTAGTAAAAGAGATAACACATATTTTCTCTCATCGAAAATGGTTCATGAAAGCATTCCGCGGCGATTTAACATACGTAGGAGATGCTAAGCATATAACGATCGGAGATATCCAAAAACAATTGCCAAAGGACTGGATGCTCATCAAGCGCGATGAGTTCGCCGATTATGCTTGGGCAGGTCCTCATGGTAAATTGACGGAGATTGCAAAATAATTTGTAGGAGCAATGAATGAGAATTCTATTTAATATCATTTTTTCTGCTATCCTCGTAATAGGATTGGTAGGATTTTGGGCTCTATTCCTCAACTTGTGGAAGCCTAAAAAGAAATGGCCTGCCTGGGTGGGCTATATAATTATTATCGGTGCGTGGTTCGCAGCCATCCGATACTATATACTTAATCAAGTAGATCTATATGGAACGATGTATTATCCGTTGATGAATATGTTCCGTACTGAAAGCTATGGTTTTCTCTTTGGCTTATTTTTGGCTATTCCTGTATTCATCGTTCTCAGCTTGTTATACTGGGCGGTCAATAAGATTTGGAGCAAAACGCCAGAGGAAAATAGAACAGGCCGTCGTGCTTTCTTTAGAACGGCAGCAACAGTGGTGCCGTTAGCAACAATCGGTGGTTCTAGCTATGCAGCCTATGTAGGGCAACATGAGATTGAGGTTACTCATGAAAGCTTTGGCTATACGAATTTACCACCTGGCTTAAAGGACTATAAAATCGTTCAACTCAGCGATATCCACGTTGGGCCAAGCATCGATTTAGATGATCTTGATGAAATTTTAAAGCTAGCCCTTGTAGAGAAGCCTAATCGCGTTGTCATCACTGGTGATTTAATCGATAAAATCGCTTGGTTACCACAAGTCTGTGAAAGACTGACAACCTTTGCAAAACAAATCCCAGATGGTGTCGATTTCATCTTGGGCAATCATGAGTACCATCACGATGTGAATAAGGTACTAGACGAATTGAAACACAATACACCGATGAACATCCTTGTGAATAGCAATATTCAAATTATGGGTGGTAAGCAACCTGTATACATTGCTGGTGTTGCATACGACAATGATCGGGAAAAAGAAAAACGTGAAGCTATGATCGATAAGGCTTTATCTGGTATTCCGGACTATGCCTTTGTTATCTTACTGGCACATCATCCTGAATTCTTTGAAGAAGCCATTGAACGTAAAATTCCGTTGACCCTATCCGGCCACACTCACGGTGGTCAAATTGTCTTTATGGGCATGCCGTTGGTACCAACAGGCACACCATATACAAAGGGTCGCTACGTAGAAGAACAAAGCGTGTGCTACGTTAATAATGGATCAGGTCATTGGTTCCCAATTCGTATCAACTGCCCACGAGAAATTACAGTCATTACATTCTTTGACGGAGTAGCTTAGAAGTAAAGGTGAGCTCCTTAGAATAAAAGGTAAGCTCATTATAGGGATACAATCATGTATAGTAAATCCTTTATCTATAAAATCCTTATATGTATTATTGTGCTCATGCTATTTGATATCTCTCTAATCTACGAAATGACAGCGGATATATATAAGGGATATCTCAAAATAGCAATACTAGTGGCAATTGGATGCCATTTAGATATATACCTAGAATTCAGTAAGCAAGAAATACTGATAATACAAGCATTTGAGAATAATACATTTAACGAGACCTATGAACTATTAAGTACGAAACAGATGGTTTTTATCATATCTTTGATCCTGGTAATGACTATAAAACTTGTGATATATTAGAAAATCATAGGTTACAAATAAAAGAGGTATTGTATTTTAGATACAATACCTCTTTTATTATATGAACTTATATAATAATTGTGATATATTAGAGTTAAAATTTTGATTGTGTTGATTAATAGAGCAGAGTTAATTTGTAGGTGTATATTAATGTATAGTAAATTTTTTATTTACAGAGTTATTATATGTGCTATTCCAATTATTCTTATGGATATAGCTCTTATTAGCGCAATGATAACTGGTGGATACGAAGGAAATTTAAAAGCAGCAATATTAGCGGGGATAGTATTGCACATAGTTTTATATATATTAAGTCGTAAACAAGTAAACTTATTAATACAAGCATTTAAGAAAAATGGATTTAAAGAGATTAATAATCTATTCAA
>CADFKY010000117.1 GCA_902834965.1 Veillonellaceae bacterium | reverse complement strand
CAATCATATGATTGATTACCTATCATTGTTCAGTTTTCAAAGATCTGTACCAGTTTCCACGACCTCTTTCGAAGTGTTTCATCAACTGGCGACTTGATTATTCTATCAAGTTCAGCTCATTCCGTCAAGCACTTTTTCAAAACTTTTTTAGAAGTTTTTTGCTTGTCGTTTGTGCTGTGTCCTAACGACTTGTATAAGTATAGCATAAATAAAAATATCGTCAACACATAAAGTGGCCATTTTTACAACTTCATTTTATTTTCACTACACATTTCAAAAATTACTTCTAATTTCGACAAATTTAAGGATTTAAATTTTATAACACTATTTTCTCTTTTATCTTTATTCATATTATTTTTAAGTACTATCTTATAAACCTATAAGCTTATAACTGTTTGATAAAAGAAAAATCCTTAGAACATACCATAAAATACATTCTAAGGATTGATTATTATATTGTGTCTAATAGTCTAATACGGTTAGTAGCTTTTACTATATCACTATATTTGTTTTACAGTTCTAGAGGCGTATACCTCTTTATCCATATATGATATAAAGCCAACGCTACAATCATTGTCACCGCTGTAAACATATAAAGATACTGATATCCTACAGCACTAGCTAACAGAGCAAGAATGACAGATCCCGCCCCCACACTTATATCTAATGCTAAAAAATATGTTGCTGTCGATACCCCAGCCCGTTCTATTGGTGCTGATTGAATGGCTAACGCTTGAAATGCTGGTTGTGCTGCACCATAACCTAAACCTAACAAAGGGGCCGTTAATATTATGGTTAATGGCGTAGTAGCTATTCCTAACGCTAATAATCCTAGTATAAAGAGTACTAGGCCTGGGTAGATAATATATTTAGAGCCATACCGAGCATATGCTTTTCCTACTAGAGGTCGACTGATTATGATCATTACAGCAAAGATAGCAAAAAATGCACTGCCCCAAATACCAGACCCCATACTATTTAACTCAATGGGAATAAATACTAACACACCAGAATAGGTAAAGCCAATAAACAGTCCCATTAAAGCCCAAGGCAAACTTCTTTTTTCAATAAATTGAGATATATGCCACCCTTTGTGAGTAGATGGTTTAGGCATTGCTAATTCTTTTGATAAGGGAATACTATTACTCAATACTAGGACTAACCCTGTCATAATAGTTAAGAAAAGATAGAGAGCTATACTACCATATGAAGCAAGTGCATATAAGCCTATTGCAGGCCCCAACACCATTGCCACATTCGAAAAGATAGCAAACATATTGATGCCCTCCCCCTTTCGATTAGGAGGTAACACCAATACCGCCAACGCCGCCATTACAGTTGTGCCTAAAGCAAATACAACACCATGTAGCCCCCGCAATACAAAGATGGCTTCTAAAGAGGTTGTAAAATTAAAGAGCCCCATAATGATGAAAAATAAAGCAGTTGATAGTAGTAATACAACTCGTTTGTTAAAGCCATCAATCAAGCGACCTGCAAAGAGCCTACATACAATTGTTCCTATTTGAAAATAGGTCATCGCTAATCCCGCATCTAAATCACTTCCACTTAATTCAGAGGTTATAACTATCGGCAAGGCTGCTACGAGAACATATTGTGTCATATATAAAATGCCACTGCTTATACCATAGTTTATAAAAGCAGGGCTCCATAATCGATTTGAATCCATTTATCTATCCCCTTTTCAACATTGTGTTACTTTGCTATTTTACGCCCCATATACAAAGAATTCAATAAGTATAGACCTTACTATATACATATCCTATACATATATGTATGAGTTATCCATGGTAATAATTTATTAGTAGATGATACATAAAAAGAACCTCTCTGAATATAATACAGAGAGGTTCTTATACTTTTACCAACAATAGGTAAAAGCATTATATATTATTGTTGATTGCGGATATCGTTTTTGTTGCGACTCTTCCACATAACCCATAAGGATGTAGCTACGCAGATAGAGGAGTACGCACCACTAGCGAAACCAATAATCATACAAAGAGCAAAGTTCTTCGTAGTGTCCCCACCGAATAAATAAAGGGATACACAGGCAAACATAACGGTAGCCAATGTATAGAAACTACGGTGAATACTTTGTGTAATAGACGCATTCGCAAGATCTGCAAATGTGTCAGAACGTTTATGTGTATGTGTATTTTCACGAACACGGTCAAAGATAACTACAGATTCATTCATGGAGTAACCTACAACCGTAAGAATAGCCGCCAAGAAAGACGCATCAATTTCTAATTGGAAATAAGAGAATACACCAAGAACCATAATCAAATCATGGAAAATTGCAACGAGAGCAGAAATAGCAACTTTATATTCAAAACGATAAGAAATATATAATGCTAATGCCGCAAACGCTATAACAAGATTTAACAACGCATGTTCTGTAACTTCAGAACCAATTACAGCACCTACAGTTTCAATACGTTTAACTGTATTGTTACCAATAGATTTAGTCAAAGAATCAACAACAGCGGCACTTTCACTAGACTCAAGATTACGTGTACGAATCATTACGTCTTCGCCCGCTGTATCACCAGTAGTATCACCGGAAAGCTGAATTTGTGCGTTTTCAAGATTATATTCTTTTAGAACGTCACGAACTTGACTAACCTCTACAGGTTGATCAAATACAACTTCAACAATCGTACCACCAGTATAATCAATACCAAAGTTAAAACCTTTAGTAAAGATGGAAATCAAACTGATAATAACAAGTGTGGAGGAAATTGCAAACCACCAACGATGATGCTTAATTACGTCTAATGTCATTTGCGTTTACCTCCTTTCAAAGATTTTGGTGCAAATGCGTCAGCACTTGTGCTTGGAGAGATATTCGCACCAAACCAGAATGGATGGTTCGTAAAGTTACAGTCAATAAGTAAGCGTAATAAGAAATGGCTCACAGTAATCGCTGTGAACATACTTACAACAACACCTACGCCTAAGCTGATAGCGAAACCTTTTACAGGGCCAGAGCCTAAGATTGTCAAGATAGCAGCAGTAATGATAACGGATACGTTCGCATCTGTAATTGTTGCTAAAGCACGACTGAAACCAGCTTCCATGGCTACACGCATGGACTTACCGGAGAACACCTCTTCTTTGAAACGTTCAAAGATAAGAATGTTCGCATCTACAGCAACACCCATGGATAAGATAATACCAGCGATACCTGGCAATGTCATAGTTGCATTAAAGCCTTTACCTAATACGAGCAATAAGAGCATAACATATACAAGTAATGCAATATTAGCTACGATACCAGAAAAACGATATAAAATAACCAAGAAAATCATGATCATGGCAATACCAGCACTGAAGGCTACAACAGATTTATCCTTGGAGTCTTGACCCAAAGAAGGACCGACTGTACGCACTTCTAATACATTAATTTTAACAGGCAATGCACCAGAACGTAATAAAATAGCCAAGTCTTTAGCTTCTTCTAAGCTTTGACTACCAGAGATTGTTGCTTTACCACCTGTAATTGCTTGTTGTACTACAGGATTAGTCAATTCTTTACCAT
>CADFKY010000116.1 GCA_902834965.1 Veillonellaceae bacterium | reverse complement strand
CTGTAAAAGTTACATTAGGTCCAAAAGGTCGTAATGTTGTGTTGGATAAAAAATTCGGTTCCCCAACAATTACAAATGATGGTGTAACTATTGCTCGCGATATCGAACTTCCAGATCCATTTGAAAATATGGGTGCTCAGTTGGTAAAAGAAGTTGCTACTAAAACTAACGACGTAGCAGGTGATGGTACTACTACTGCCACAGTATTGGCACAAGCTATGATTCAAGAAGGTATGCGCAATGTAGCAGCTGGTGCTAACCCAATGATTTTGAAAAAAGGTATTGAAACAGCAGTAAAAACTTTAGTTGAAGAAATCAAAAAACGCTCTATTAAAGTTTCTGGTAAAGCTGAAATTGCTCAAGTTGCAAGTGTATCTGCTGCTGACGAAGAAATCGGTGGTTTGATTGCTGAAGCTATGGAAAAGGTTGGTAATGACGGTGTTATTACTGTTGAAGAATCCAAAGGTTTGCAAACTGCATTAAATGTAGTAGAAGGTATGCAATTTGATCGTGGTTACATTTCCCCTTACATGGTAACTGACCCTGATCGTATGGAAGCTGTTATGGATAACCCATACATCTTGATTACTGATCGTAAAATCAGTGCTATCGCAGATATGTTGCCAACACTTGAAAAAGTAGTAAAAGTAGGCAAAGAACTTCTTATTATCGCTGAAGATGTAGAAGGGGAAGCGTTGGCTACATTAGTAGTAAACCGTTTGCGTGGTACATTCAAAGCTGTAGCCGTTAAGGCTCCTGGCTTTGGTGATCGTCGTAAAGCTATGCTTGAAGATATCGCTATCTTAACTGGCGGTACGGTAATCACTGAAGATATGGGCCGTAAGCTTGATTCTGTAGAACTTGAAGATCTTGGTACAGCTCGTCAAGTTCGCATCACTAAAGATGAAACTACAATCATCGATGGTGTAGGCGATAAAGATGTAATTGCTAAACGCGTTAGCCAAATCCGTGCACAAGTGGAAGAAACAACTTCTGAATTCGACCGTGAAAAATTACAAGAACGTCTTGCTAAATTGTCCGGTGGTGTTGCAGTTATCGAAGTAGGTGCTGCTACAGAAGTTGAAATGAAAGATAAAAAACTTCGTATCGAAGACGCATTGAACGCAACTCGCGCTGCTGTTGAAGAAGGTATCGTAGCTGGTGGTGGTACTACATTCATCGATATCATCCCTGCATTGAACACATTGGAAGCTACTGGTGATGTTCAAACTGGTATTAACCTTGTAAAACGCGCTGTAGAAGAACCACTTCGTCAAATTGCATACAACGCTGGTCTCGAAGGTTCTGTAGTAGTAGAAAAAGTTAAAAATACTGAAGCTGGTGTAGGTTTCAATGCCTTGACTGAAGAATACATCGATATGGTTAAAGCTGGTATTGTTGACCCTGCAAAAGTTACTCGTTCTGCCCTTCAAAATGCCGCATCTATCGCATCTCTTGTATTAACTACTGAAACAATCGTAGCTGATAAGGTAGATGAAAATGCAGCAGTTCCTGCAATGCCTCCAATGGGTGGTATGGGCGGTATGATGTAATCAGCTGCTTAGAATTAATTTTATAAGAAATATAATAATCCTAATGAATTGTGAATTACATTTTTTCATATTCATTAGGATTATTTTTTACTGATAAATTAATCTATTGTAAGGGTGTAATATTTTAAATAAGATATTATTATATTCAAGCTGACCAGATTTAAAGTGACTAGATTATGTTGATTACATCGATAAAATTGATTTTGTATACAATGTATGATATAATTCTATAGAATTTAATAGTGAGTCTTATTGACATAGTTATTCTCTAATAGTATAATTAATGTATCGAATTTATTCGATTTGCTATATTTGAATTGAAAGAAGGATCACTATGTTGAACTTTATTTTTAAAAGTAAACCTAATTATGTAAACTTTGGCTTATTGATTTATCGCCTTGCATTGGGCATTTCCATGTTTTATCATGGTTATTTAAAATGGCTTAGCGGAGCTGAAGGGCTCTACAAAGTAGGGACTATGTTAGCACCTTTAGGTGTATCCGGTGGTTATGAGATGCTAGGCACTATGGCAGCACTTGCAGAAATGATTGGTGGTATTCTCATTGCAGTAGGATTATTTACACGTATTGGTGCTATTCTAGTTGTAGGTACTTTAGCAACTGCGACTATTGTGAGTTTGAATGGTAGTTTCTTTAGCTGGGACTACCCATCTCAATTAGGCTTTGGTGCACTTATGTTATTTTTTGCTGGTGCTGGTCGCTTTAGTTTAGATAAAGCTTTATTTAAATAATTAGGAAATTAGAATAAAAGACTCATCGGCTGATGAGTCTTTTATTTATGTAGAAAGGTTATCATGAACAAAAAAACAGTTCCATTCACGTCAGAACAATTAGAAAATATTATTGCTCAGTATCCAACTCCATTCCATATTTATGATGAAGAAGGAATTATTGAGAATATGAAATCTTTCATCAATGCATTCTCTTGGAATAAGGGATTCAAGCAATATTTTGCAGTTAAGGCAACTCCAAATCCATATATCATGCGTTTATTACAAAAACTTGGAGTTGGTGCAGATTGCTCTTCCTTAGCGGAATTAATTTTATGTGAAAAGGTGGGTATTACGGGACATGATATTATGTTCACATCTAATGACACACCATATGTGGAGTATAAAAAAGCACTTGAAATGGGTGCAATTATCAATCTTGATGATATTACACATATCGAATATTTAGAAAAAAATCATGGCTCTTTGCCAGATACATTCTGCGTGCGTTATAATCCGGGTTCTTTAAAAGAAGGGGGCAATACAATTATTGGTCTTCCTGAAGAAGCTAAATATGGTATGACACGCGAACAAATATTTGAAGCGTATAAACAATTACAAGCTAAAGGTGTAAAACACTTTGGTATTCATACAATGGTTGTTTCTAACGAACTTGATATTGACGGTTTAATTGGTACAGCAGAGCTTTGCTTTAATCTTGCTGTAGATATTAAAAAAGAACTTGGTATCACTATTGAATTTATTGATTTAGGTGGAGGTGTAGGTGTAGCTTATAAACCAGAACAAACACCAGTAGACTTCCGCGTATTAAGCAAGGGTGTAGAAGAAGCGTATAATCGGATTTTAGTAGCTAATGGACTTAATGATGTAGCATTGGCTTATGAATGTGGGCGTATGGTAACAGGTCCATTTGGTTACCTTGTTTCTACTGCTATTCATAAAAAAGATATTTATCGTCATTACATCGGTTTAGATGCTTGTATGGCAAATCTTATGCGTCCGGCGTTGTATGGCTCTTATCATCACATTACCGTAATGGGGAAAGAAAATGCTCCCAAGGATCATGTATATGATGTAACAGGCTCCTTATGTGAAAATAATGATAAATTTGCTATTCAACGAGAGCTGCCAAAAATTGATATTGGAGATCGTGTCATCATTCACGATGCTGGTGCACATGGACATTCTATGGGTTTCAATTATAATGGTAAATTACGTTCTGCAGAGTTATTGCTACATAAAGATGGCTCTGTTACACAAATTCGTCGTGCTGAAACATATGATGATTT
>CADFKY010000115.1 GCA_902834965.1 Veillonellaceae bacterium | reverse complement strand
TAAACTAATTTATGGAGGAAATCTAAAATGGCATTGAACATTGAAAACATCGTTGCTGAATTGAAAGAAGCAACAATCCTTGAACTTAATGATCTTGTAAAAGCAATCGAAGAAGAATTTGGCGTAACTGCAGCAGCTCCTGTAGCTGTAGCAGCTGCTGGTGGTGCTGAAGGCGGCGCTGCTAAAGATTCCTTCGACGTAATCTTGAAAGATGCTGGCGCATCCAAAATCAACGTAATCAAAGTTGTTCGTGAAGCAACTGGTCTTGGCTTGAAAGAAGCTAAAGCTATCGTTGATGGCGCTCCTGCACCTGTAAAAGAAGGCGTAGCTGCTGAAGCTGCTGAAGCTTTGAAAGCTCAATTAGAAGAAGCTGGCGCATCCGTAGAATTGAAATAATTCTGGACATATTAAAGGCGTACCTTATGGGTACGCCTTTTTTTATTGAAGCTTATAAATTGATGCGAGTTTTGTTTTGTTGACTAATTTTGCCTCTGGATACGATAATGCATTAGAAAAGTCTTTGTCATATTTTTTCGGAACGATGACATAGGCACCAAGATTATTTGATACATCTTTTAGAAATGTTTCTTTAGTTATTGTAGGCATTAATGTTTTGCCTTCGGTCCATATAGAATCATCAGTTGTATCTACGAAAACTTGGGTGGGTATAGTATCCATGTAATATACAATAGAAGTATAGTAACTGCCATATATATATATTGGTTTTGATGTATCTTCGATGAACGTTCTAAACTGTAAACCAGATTGATTAAATAATATTGGTGGTACTGTAATTGTAATAGCCGAGTATAAAGTAATTAGTGGAACTAAAGCATATATTGCTAGTTTAAAAAATGATGTTATGTAGTATCGACCGATTAAAATCATACATACTATAATAAAGGAACCTACGATTAATGGTTTACTATCAAGACTTTGATCAAAAGCTGTAGCAAATGTAAAAATCATGTAGTAAATACCTAGTGGTAGGGTAATTAAATAATTAAACTTTTTGAATGATTGAGTAAATTCACCGGTTTCTTTGTCAGTAACTAATTCACAAATTTTTACGGCCGCCCATATTATACAAGGGATAATGGCAGGTAATGTGTAGGTTAGATACTTTGTAGCTACTAGAGAGTAGAAGAGTACTATAACTATAAACCATATAATACCTAATAGATCAAAATCATCTTTCCAGTTAATATCTTTTAAATGATAGACTATTACAGGTGTCCATGGTAATAGTGAAAGGGGCACAATTAATAGATAGTAATACCATACATCAAATTTAGGATGCTCAGATACAAGGGCTCGATCTACATTGTGTAGACCCAAGAATCCAGAAATAAACTGCTCACCGTGTATGGAATACATAGCAATATACCAAGGACTAGCTATCGCTATAAAGACTAATAGTCCGAAGGGATTAAATAGTAATTTTATATCCTTTGAAAGTTGATAGATTTCATCCTTTCTATGGATTGCGTAGCGTGCACATACATAAATAAGTAATATTAGACCAGGTAAGATGATGCCTATAGGTCCTTTGGTAATTACAGCTAAGGCCGCAGCAATGTAAGCTTTCACCATAGCTGACTTGTCATTGTTGGTAAATGCTAAATAACTATATCCAAATATAGCTAAGGTGAAGAAAAATAAAAATCCATCGGTTATAACTGCATGAGATATGTACCAAAACTGTAGTGTACTCATTAATAAGATCGCACAAAGTACACCGGCAAAGGTGCTTTTAGACATGCGGTAAGTTATATGAAACATTAGGGCCACACTAGCTCCCGCAACAAGTGTATTCGGTATACGAGATGTAAAGTCAGATATGCCAAATAGTTTGTACGTAATCATAAGTGCCCAATAGGTGAGCGGTGGTTTATCATACCATACATGATCGTATATCATGGGGGATATCCATGAGTTATGTTTTAGCATGGTGATGGCGGAGAGAACATAGTTGGACTCCACCGGATCAGTGATTGGCAAATAGGCATTATAAAAGCCGTAGCTCAAAACGGTTAATAAAAAGAGCGCACCTATGCGCAGCATGTGATTGTTAATCATAGTTACTCCTTACTTATATAGTTTATATTATTGTACTATAGGGCGTGTAATATTTAAACCAATCAAAGATAAAAACAGAGCCTTTATAAATATGGAGATAATATGGAGATAGTTACAAAAATATAATTATTTATGAAATAATATATTGTATAGAATATTGTTTATTCGGAATACATGAAATGACTTTTATGTATACAAAATACATGCTATAATGAGCGCATAAGATAAAACCGTTTCATTAAACTATCATCTAATATATGAAATAGTGGAAAGAGGATCTATTATGAGAAAAGAACATGATTTCCTAGGTGAATTAGAAGTAGCGGATGAGTTATATTATGGTGTGCAAACGATTCGTGCCTTAGAAAACTTCCATATTACAGGGAAACATTTAGACCAAGATTTTATTAAAGCTCTAGCGATGGTAAAAAAAGCATCTGCTTTAGCTAATATGAAAACAGGTCGTCTCAATGTATCTATCGGTAAAGCGATTGTTCAAGCAGCTGATGAAGTTATTGCAGGTGAATTTGCTGACCAATTTCCAGTTGATCCAATTCAAGGTGGTGCTGGCACTTCTGTGAATATGAATATGAACGAAGTGTTGGCAAATCGTGCTTGTGAAATTTTAGGTCATCCAAAAGGTAGCTATGATATTGTAAGCCCTAACAATCACTGTAATATGGCACAATCTACAAATGACGCTTTCCCAACAGCGATTAAAGTTTGTGCAATTTTGAAATCTAAACCGTTACTTGAAGCTTTGCAACGTCTTGTTGATGAGCTTGAGAAAAAAGCTGAAGAATATAGTGAAATTTTAAAAATGGGGCGTACTCATTTACAAGATGCGGTGCCTATTACATTGGGCCAAGAGATGGGCGCTTATGCATCTGGTATTCGTCGTGGTATTAAACGCATTAAATCTGCCGTTGAAGGTGCACATGTAATCAATATGGGTGCTACTGCAGTTGGTACAGGTCTTAATGCTGAACCTAATTATATTCATGATGTAGCGTACGAATTAAGCGAAGTAGTAGGCGAACCGTTCTATACTGCGGAGAACTTAATCGATGCCACAAACAATACAGATGTATTTGCTGATATCTCTAGCGGTTTGAAGGTAACTGCACTTGTGTTGATTAAGATGGCAAATGATTTCCGCTTAATGGCATCTGGACCTCGCTGTGGCATTGGTGAATTAAAATTGCCTGCCCGTCAACCAGGATCCTCTATCATGCCAGGAAAAGTAAATCCTGTTATCGCTGAAGTATTGAATCAAGTGTGTTACCAAGTTATCGGTAATGACCTTACTATTACATTAGCTGTAGAAAATGGTCAATTCGAGTTAAATGTTATGGAACCTGTATTGGCATACAACTTGTTCAATAACCTTTGCTACCTCAAAAACGGTGTAAATACATTCGTTGATAAATTGCTTGTTGATCTTGAAGTAGACCGTGAACAATGCGAGTACTGGTTGAATCGTTCCGTTGGTATCGTAACAGCATTGTTGCCACATCTTGGCT
>CADFKY010000114.1 GCA_902834965.1 Veillonellaceae bacterium | reverse complement strand
CACCAGTCATTGTCATACCTTCATCGGCAGCAAATACTGGAATTTTAGCAGCATCAGTAATTTGAGCTAAGTTAGCCATAGCAGATGCCAATACATTATCAGTTGGTGTATAAATAGCTTGTACATCTTGGTTTACAAGATTTGTAGCGGCTTGTTGGATATCATTTACATTAGAAACAGTTGCTTCTACAACAGTGATACCTTTTGTAGCTGCATAAGCTTTCATTTTTTCAACTTGAAGTTGGGAGTTGATTTCAGAAGATGTATAAATTGCACCAATACGTTTTACATTTGGTACTAATGCAATAATAAGGTCAACCTCTTTTTCTACAGGTGTCATATCAGATGTCCCAGATACATTACCGCCTGGATGTTCATTAGATTGAACGAGTTTCGCTGTAACGTAGTCTGTAATAGCAGTACCCATGATAGGAATATCATGAGATGCGTTTGCCATAGTTTGTGCTGCTGGCGTTGCAATGGCTAATACTAAATCCTTTTTATCAGATACGAATCGTTGAGCAATACTATTCAAATTAGATTGGTCAGCTTGAGCATTTTGTTGGTCTAATTTGATGTTCTCTCCATCTTTATAGCCTTTAGATGCAAGACCATCAACAAAACCTTTATTCGCAGCATCAAGAGATGGATGTTCTACCAATTGAATAACACCAATTTTCTTTTGCTCATTAGTTGCTGTATTAGAACCGCAACCTGCCACAATTGCCATAATAGAAATAGCACTAAGTGCTACTGCAATACCTTTTTTCCAGTTCATATGTAACTCCTTACCAATTGTTTATTAAATCATAGTTGCTTTGTTCATCAATTCTTCTGGTAATGTGATGCCCAATTTTTGTAATTTATCTTTACTTACAACTAATTTAAATTCTTTTTGCATTTCAATAGGCATATCTTCAACTTTAGCTTCACCAGTTAAAATTTTAGCTGCCATTAAACCTGTTTGGTATCCAAGTTTGTAGTAATCTACGGACAAGGACATTACAGCACCACCTTTTACGTGGTTATCTTCGCCGCCAAACACAGGAATTTTTGCTGGATCGGTAATCGCTACGAGATTGCTCATCGCAGAAGCTACTACATTATCTGTTGGCACATAAATTGCATCTACACGTTGAGAAACAAGATTTTGTGCTGCTTGTTGAATATCGTTTACGTTAGAAACTGTAACCTCTTCAACCTTAACACCTTTTGTAGCTGCATAAGCTTTCATTTTTTCAACTTGAATTTGAGAATTTACTTCACTAGAGCTATAAATAGTACCGATAGTTTTTGCGTTCGGCAATACTTGTAAAATTAAATCAACTTGTTGTTCTACTGGATTCATATCAGATGTACCAGATACATTGCCACCTGGTTTTTCATTAGATTTAACAAGTTTTGCTGCTTCGTAATCAGTAATAGCAGTACCCAAGATTGGAATATCATGAGTTGCATTCGCCATAGATTGAGCTGCAGGTGTTGCAATCGCTAAGATTAAGTTTTTACGATCAGATACAAAACGCTGTGCAATACTGTTCAAGTTAGATTGATCAGCTTGTGCATTTTGTTGGTCAAAGGTAATTTTATCTGCCAAGCCTTTTTCTTTTAAAGCATCAACAAAACCTTTGTTTGCTGCATCAAGTGCAGGATGTTCAACCAGTTGTACTACGCCAACCTTATATTCACCATTAGATGTTGTTCCATTTGATCCACAGCCTGTGAATGCCATCAATGCTGCCGCCGTGAGTGCTAGGGCAATACCTTTTTTTAAATTCATGGGGATTTCCTTCCTATCTGCAATGACTATAATACATCTATTATAAACAAATTTCTTTACTACATCAATGTAGCAGATTAAAGTATTTTACATTTGTCCATTTATAGAACACATTAAAATATGAAATCCTCTTATTATTTGAGCGATGCTAACATGTCTTCTGTTAAATCATTAGCTGCTAAAATGTAGTCTTTAAGAGTCCCCTTATCAAGTGCTACCTTCATAACAGGTACTTCAAATGGATCGAGAATGACACACATTAAAATTTCACCTGTTACATAATAACCAACTACAGCTTCACCTTCATCAGGATCTAAAGTTTCACGCTTTACCGTTACACAGTAAGGCTTCATTACCTGTGCTGCAGCTTCTGCTACCTCTTCACGATTAGCAATATATTCTTCAGCCTTTGTCTCAGGAATATCAAAGATATCGACCTTTACCGTCTTAACCTCTGTAGCCTCTCCCTTTGCTGCCTCTATGGCTGCGCCTAAATCTGTTTGATTCATATATACCTCACATAGAATTGACTTTCACCAATAGTGAAAGCCCCATAATTTTAGATTGATTCATCAGCTGCATTTAAGAACGCAACGTAGCATTGTTTAGCCTCGTAAATATCCGCCTTGGACGTAACCTCCCACGGAGCATGCATGCTAAGCACAGCCACGCCACAGTCGATAACATTCATACCGTATAAGGCCATGATATACGCAATGGTGCCACCACCACCAAGGTCAACCTTACCAAGTTCAGCTGTTTGATATGTTACATTGTTAGCTTCCATGACACGACGAATGAAGCCCATATATTCAGCATTGGCATCATTAGAGCCAGATTTACCACGAGAGCCTGTAAATTTATTGAATACAACCCCCATACCTAGGTAAGATGCATTTTTCTTTTCGAATGCAGATGCATATAGCGGATCATAGCCGGCACTAACATCAGAGGATAACATACGAGAATGTTCCAATGTGCGTCGTACACTTACAGAATTAGGTTTACCCATGAGTGTGAGAACTTCTGCTACTGCATTTTCAAAGAAACGAGATTGCATACCTGTAGCGCCTACAGAACCGATTTCTTCTTTATCTACAAGCAAGCAACAAGTTGTGCGTTTAACATTGTCTACTTCAAGCATAGCCACTAAAGATGTGTATGCGCATACACGATCGTCTTGACCATAGGCCATAACCATAGAGCGGTCAAAGCCCATATCACGCGCCTTGCCTGCTGGTACGATTTCGAGCTCTGCAGATAATAAATCGCGCTCTACAAAGCCATATTCTTTTTCAAGAAGGTTGTTAATAAATTTAGTAACCCCTTCTTTTTCTTCATCTTTTACAGGACGACTGCCGATGAGTAAATCAAGGGCTTCCCCTTCAATTACCTTAGCGGCATTCTTTTGCATTTGCTCTTGTCCCAAATGAGGTAACAAGTCTGTAATGCAGAATACAGGATCATTTTCGTTATCCCCAATATTGATGTTGATACGAATGCCATCTGTTTTTACTACAACGCCATGGATAGCAAGAGGCATAGCAACCCAATGGTATTTCTTAATGCCTCCATAGTAATGAGTATCCCAAAATACGAGATTGCTATCTTCATATTGTGGATTTTGCTTCACATCGATGCGTGGAGAATCGATATGAGCACCTAAGATATTCATACCTAATTCAATATCGTCAGTACCAATATTAAACAAAGCAATGGATTTATCCATATGTGTATAATAAATCTTGTCACCCGCTTTGATTGGTTTATTAGACTTAATAATATCTTTTAAATTTACATAGCCTTTTGCTTCTGCAAATTCAACGGCCTGTACAACACATTCACGTTCTGTTTTACCATTATCTAAAAATTGACGATATGTATCACTTAAGG
>CADFKY010000113.1 GCA_902834965.1 Veillonellaceae bacterium | reverse complement strand
CTTTTACTGTATGTAATTTTGTTGATGGTTGTACTAGGCCCTGGCTTAACATCTATTTTCGTAGCATTGGGCATTGCGTACTGGCTCAATATGGCCCGTATTGTACGTAGCCAAATTTTGAAAGTGAAAAACGAAGAATACATCATTGCTGCTGAAGCGATGGGTATTCCGAAATATCGCATTTTATTGCGTCATATTTTGCCAAACTGTGTGGGACCAATCATCATTACATTGACATTGGCCATCCCTGAGGCTATTTTTACAGAAGCATTCCTTAGCTTCATCGGTTTAGGTGTTAATGCACCTATGGCGAGCTGGGGTGTACTCGCTTCTGAAGGGATTAGCAGCATGCGCTCTTATCCATTCCAATTGATTTTCCCTGCTGTTGCCATTAGCGTTACCATGCTTGGTTTCGCATTCCTTGGCGATGGCTTACGTAATGTGTTAGACCCTAAGGAAGGAGATAGATAATGAATAACGCAATTGTTGATGTGCGCAATGTGTCCATTACCATCGATACCTTCCAAGGCCCTTTACGGGTTATTCGCAATCAAGATATCTCCTTACAGCCAGGTGAGATTTTAGGTATTGTTGGTGAATCAGGCTGTGGTAAATCTGTACTAGTTAATTCCTTAATGGGATTGCTACCATATGGTAAAACAAAAATTAAAGCCGATACATTTATGATAGATGGCAATGATTGCCTCGAATTCACTGAAGATGATTGGAATGAACTCCGCGGTACTACTGTTGCTATGGTATTCCAAGATCCTATGACATCTTTGAATCCAATCATGACGATTGGGGAGCAAATGTATGAGGTTATCCATCGTACCAATGCGTATGGTGACGATTATGATGAACGAGCGATTGCCATCGACTTATTAAAGAAGATGGGCCTTTCAACACCGGAAAGACGATTATCTCAATATCCTCATGAGTTGAGCGGTGGTATGCGTCAACGCGTATGTATCGCCATGGCTGTCGCTGGTCGTCCAAAGGTTTTGATTTGTGATGAACCGACAACGGCTCTAGATATTACAACAGAGGCTCAAATCTTGCGCCTTATGCAAACATTAGCTGTAGAAGCTGGTATTGGCATTATCTTTATTTCTCATAACCTCCGCGTTATTGCTCAAATTTGCGACCGTGTTATGGTTATGTATGCTGGCAAATGTGTTGAATCTGCTACGGTAGAAGGTATCTTTAATGAACCTCGTCATCCGTATACATTGGGCTTGTTACTCGCTTTACCACAAGGTAAATGGCATGGTGAATTAAAAGCCGTTGAAGGTCAACCGCCAGATCTATTTGATTTACCACGAGGGTGTGCATTTAATCCACGGTGTAAGTGGGCTATGCGTATCTGTGGTAATCGTATTCCTATGGTTACAAATGTTGGTGAAGGTCACCAATTTACATGTTGGTTAGCTAAGTTGGAGGGACTTTAATGAGTTACGTATGGGAAACTGACAATCTCGTTAAAGAGTTCACTCTGTCAGGGGGCTTATTTAAGCCAAAACACACGGTACACGCTGTACAAGGCGTGAGCCTATATCAATCGCCAGGGGAAACCCTCGGTATCGTAGGTGAGTCAGGTTGTGGTAAATCCACATTTGGCTACACGTTGATGGGCTTGCATCAAGCTACATCAGGTTCTATTTATATGAATGGTCGTCAGATTGATCCTTATGTGGATCGTAAAGCCGTTCATCCTGTGATGCAAATGGTATTCCAAAACCCTTATGCATCTCTTAATCCACGTCTTACGGTTAATGCGATTCTAGAAGAACCTTTGGAGCTGGATCCAAAGTATACACCTCGTGATCGCGTTATTCGCGTAAAAGAAGTGCTTGATCAAGTTGGTTTGAACATGTCTTTTGGTGAGCGTTATGCTCATGAATTATCTGGTGGTCAACGTCAACGTATCGGTATTGCACGGGCTCTTATTATGCAGCCGCAGTGCATCATCTGTGATGAACCGATTTCAGCACTAGATGTATCGATTCAAGTGCAAATTATGACATTGCTTGAACGATTACAAGAACAACATGGTATTTCGTACCTCTTTATTTCTCATGATTTAAACATGGTGCGCTACATCAGTCATCGCATGGTGGTTATGTACTTAGGTGCTGTTATGGAAGAAGGTCCAGCACTGGATTTATACGAATTCCCACAACATCCTTACACTCGTGCATTGACGGCCTTAAATGGTCCTGTTATACCACATGCTCCAATTGGAGCACCTCTTAAAGGGGACCCACCAAATCCACTAGACCCACCGAAAGGTTGTTTGTTTAGTGGTCGATGTCCAGAAGCAGAGGGTCGTTGCTTTGCAGAACGTCCACCTCTTCGTGATTGGGCAGATCGCCGCATCGCATGCTGGCACATATAATGGGAGAATAGTATGGAAAAGTTACTTGTTGGCAAGTCCTTGGAGCATCAACTGGATACAGTTATTAAAGAATTAGCACCAAAAGGAAATATATCCTATGTAGTACTTCAATTTGACGATGAAGAGGAACCGATTATTATCGCTTCTAAAGGGGAAGATACGGTACATTCTAGTGCAAGTTTGATTAAGGTACTCATCATGGAGTATGTGTTCCATTTAGCTCGTACTGAACAGTTAGACCTTAATGACACAGTCCCACTATCTAGAACACCTCGTGTTGAAGGTGGTGGTGCTTTACAAGAATTAGTTGCAAAGCATAGCTTTACCTATCTTGAGTTATGCCGTCTTATGATGGTTCTTAGCGATAATATTGCGACAAATTTGCTCATTACAGTTCTTGGAATGGAAAATATCAATGCCCGTGCAGAACAGCTTGGTGTAGATGAGATAGAACTTAATCGCATGATGATGGACTTTGAAGCTCTCGCCGAAGGCCGTGATAATCGTATGACTGCTATGGCGTTAGCTCGTCTCTATAAACATATTTTTGAATGTCGCGATAGAGATTTTTATGGCCGAGAAATGTGGAACATTTTAGGTCGCCAACAATTCCGTGATATTTTGCCATTTTATTGGGGGGAAGATGTACGCTTTCACCATAAAACAGGATCCCTTAATCGCGTAGAGCATGATGGGGGCATATTGGAAACGTTTAGAGGTCATTTCTGCTTTATCCTTTTGATGAGTGATATCGATAATGACCGAGGTAAAGAGTTAGGCGCTCAAGTAGGGCGTATCATGAAAGAATTTGTAGAGGAAGCATTGCCATGATGGATAAACGAAATTTGTTAAAACTCATGGTCCTTGCTCTTGGGGTGAGTGTGCTCTTGTTTGTATTTGGTTATCCTCGCGGGGAACAACCAATTGATGAGCATACAATCCGATATGTTATTGAGCAGGAACCATCCACATTGGATCCAGCAAAGTCTACTACCTCTCCGGAGGCAACGGTTCAACTCCAATTATTTGACGGGTTAGTTCGTTTAAATGATGAAAGTGAACCAGAGGCAGCACTTGCTAAAAGCTGGGATATTTCTGATGATGGTCGCGAGTATACCTTCCATTTGCGACCAGATTTAAAATGGTCCAATGGAGAGCCTTTGACGGCTCATGATTTTGAATACGCTTGGAAACGCGTATTAGACCCTGAAGTCCATGCGGACAATGCATATATGTTATATGTATTAAAAAATGGCGAAGCCTTTAATAATGGTGA
>CADFKY010000112.1 GCA_902834965.1 Veillonellaceae bacterium | reverse complement strand
AGCTTCATCAACGCCTAATTGTTCCACAACGATTGCTTTAACTTTATCGAAAGTGTTCATTAGTGGTTCACCTCCTTTCAAAGTGTATTTATATATAGTCTAATTTTACAACTACATTACCATGCCACCATCAACATTGATGACTTGACCCGTAATATAATTAGCAAAATCGCTAGCAAGGAATGTTGCTACTGTTGCTACTTCTTCGGCATCAGCCATACGGCCCAACGGAATTTGAGTAACCATAGCTTCTTTAACTTTTTCTGGTAATACATCAGTCATATCTGTATTGATAAAGCCTGGTGCAATAGCATTAACTGTAATACCACGGCTAGCCAATTCTTTAGCACAGGATTTAGTAAAACCAATTACGCCCGCTTTAGAAGCAGCATAGTTAGTTTGACCAGCATTACCTATAACACCAACAACAGATGTCATGTTAATAATATGACCAGAACGTTGTTTCATCATGATTTTAGATACTGCTTTAGTTACCAAGTAAACACCTTTTAGGTTGATATCGATAACAGCATCAAAATCTTCGTCTTTCATTCGCATTAACAAACCGTCACGCGTAATCCCCGCATTATTCACGAGAATATCAATGTGACCAAATTCTTTATGAGCTTCTTCCACCATGGAAGCAACTTCATCTGCATTGGCTACATTGGCTTTAATTTTAATGGTTTTGCGGCCTAACGCTTGTACAGCTTCAACAGTTTCTTGCGCTGCACCTTCGCTACCGCTATAGTTTACTACAACATCAGCACCAGATTGTGCTAGATTGATAGCTACAGCGCGACCAATGCCACGGGATGCGCCAGTTACAATGGCTACTTTACCCTCTAAATGCATTTTATCGAACCCCTTTCAAAAATTCAAGCGTTTTCTCTAAGGATGCAATGTCTTCAACATTGGCTAATTCCATATCTTTGTTAATCTTTTTAGTAAAACCTGTAAGTACTTTCCCAGGCCCCACTTCAACAAAGCGAGTAACACCAAAGTTTACCATTTCAGCTACACAATCTTCCCATAAAACAGGGTTAGCGGCTTGAGTAACTAAGGACTCTTTAATATCATTGGCATTAGTCAAAATCTTACCAGTAACATTTGCAACTACAGGAATTTGTGCATCACTCACTTGGATCTTATCCAATTCTTCCTTTAACCGAAGAGCTGCTGGTTCCATCAAACGGCTGTGGAATGGAGCACTCACAGGAAGCATTACTGCACGTTTCGCTCCTGCTTCTTTCATTTTTTCAGCTGCTGTTTCCACCGCTGCAGTTTCACCGGCAATAACGATTTGTCCAGGGCAATTGAAGTTAACTGCTTGTACAGAACCTACAGAAGCATTTACTTCTTCACAAATTTCTACAACTTGCTCACGAGGTAATGCCAAAATTGCCGCCATAGCGCCTTTACCCAATGGCACAGCTTCTTGCATATATTCACCGCGTTTATGAACTACATATACTGCGTCTTTAAAGTTCAATACACCGGCTGCTACTAGAGCACTATACTCACCAAGACTATGCCCGCCTACGATATCAGGCGTAAAGCCTTGTTCTTTTAGGATTTCATAACAAGCTACGGATGCAGTCAAAATAGCTGGTTGTGTATTTGCTGTTTTAACGAGCTCTGTATCAGGACCTTCGAAGCATAATTTACTAATGGAATAACCAAGTGCCTCGTCAGCCTCTTCAAAACGTTGTTTTACAATAGGATACGCATTATACAAATCTTGTAACATGCCTACTTTTTGAGAACCTTGACCAGGAAAAACAAATGCCGTTTTCATTAGGGGCCTCCTTATTTACTAAGACCTTGAAGATTCTTAATCACTGTTTCAGCTTCAGTCATGATATCTTTAATGATAGTTTCACATGGTTTAACATCTGTTAACATACCAGAAATTTGACCGATCATTACAGAACCTTCTTTTACATTACCCTCAATAGCAGCTAAACGAAGTGTACCAGCACCTAATGCTTCCAATTCCTCTTTAGATCCACCACTGAATTCAAGGGATTTATATTTATGAGCTAACGCATTATCTATAATACGTACAGGATGACCTGTTGTTAAACCAGTCATAACTGTAGCACGATCTTTTGCTTTCAATACAGCGTTTTTATAATTTTCATGGGCAATACATTCTTCGGATAATACGAATCGTGTCCCCATTTGTACCGCTTTAGCACCTAATGCAAATGCCGCAGCCATACCACGACCATCTGCAATACCTCCGGCAGCAATAACTGGTACATCTACAGCATCAACTACTTGAGGAATTAATGCCATAGTTGTAATATCACCTACGTGACCACCAGACTCTGTACCTTCAGCAATAATTGCATCAATACCACCACGTAATAAGCGCTTTGCTAGTAATACTGATGCAACTACAGGAATAACTTTTGTACCAATTTCTTTCAAAGCGGGAACATAAACACCAGGATTACCTGCACCTGTAGTGATAACAGGAACACGTTCTTCCACGACTACTTCCATAACCTCTTTTACAAATGGAGACATGAGCATGATATTACAGCCAAAAGGCTTACTAGTGCGCTCTTTTAATTTATGGATTTCATTACGGAAAATATCAGGAGGCATATGACCAGCACCAATAATCCCAAGTCCACCAGCTTCAGAAACGGCTGCCGCTAATTCTGCAGTACCGAGCCAAGCCATACCACCTTGAAAGATTGGATACTCAATCTGCAATAAATCACAAATGTCAGTCTTAATCATCTTGATGTGTCCTCCTTAATACCATTTCAAGACCAGGCTTGCCCATGTTAGGCCTGCACCAAATCCTGCAAACGCAACATTATCACCGCGTTTGAAACGTCCCTCGCGATTAGCTTCATCAAGTGCAATCGCTACAGACGCGGCAGATGTATTACCATACTTATGTAAATTAACAAAAACTTTTTCCATTGGCAGATGTAAACGTTTGGCTGCCGAATCAATAATACGAATATTCGCTTGATGAGGAATGAAGTAATCTAATTCGTTTAACTCCATACCAGCGCGTTCTAAGGATTTTAAAACCGTACGCCCCATCGTTTTAACGGCAAATTTATATACTTCAGGGCCATCCATATGAATAAATGTTAAGCCCTCTTCTACGCGTTGATCATTTGCCACCACAGCAGTGCCACCTGCAGGAATGCAAAGCGCTGGTCCGCCAGTGCCATCGGCGCCCATGTCAATACCCTTAATGCCATAGCCTTCAGGTACTTCAGATACTACTGCAGCCCCAGCACCATCACCAAAGAGGATACATGTACCACGATCATTCCAGTTTACTCGACGGGAAAGAATTTCCGCCCCCACGACGAGCACTTTTTTATAAATACCAGAACTAATATAACTAGCGGCAGTAATCAATCCATATACAAACCCAGAGCATGCCGCTTGTAAATCATAGGCTGCAGCGTTTTTAGCGCCTAAGTTCGCTTGCAATACACAAGCTGCCGAAGGAATAATCATATCTGGTGTTAAGGTAGCAAAGATAATCATGTCGATTTCCTCTGCAGTGACATTAGCCATTTGCATAGCTTTTTTTGCTGCCTCTGTCGCCATATAGGATGTATTCATACCTTCCGGTGCAATGCGTCGTTCTTCTATACCCGTACGCTCTCTAATCCATTGATCATTGGTATCAACCATTTTTTCAAGATCAAAGTTTGTTACTACATTGTCAGGAAGGAAGC
>CADFKY010000111.1 GCA_902834965.1 Veillonellaceae bacterium | reverse complement strand
AGATTGACCATTTTGTCACTGCCTTTGAAAGTAACCTTTGTACCATCTACACGTTCAGTTTCTATCACCTTATGAATCTTACGGTCACCACTAATATCACCAGTTAACTTAGATGAGCGATATATAATCAGTGCACCACCAGCTTTATTGTAATATGGCTCCGCACCAGGTTCATAAACATAAACAACTTGTAATATATCTTTCTCTAAGGTTATGACAGATTGAATATTAAAGCCTACAGGTAACAACTTTGGCATCTGTGGTGTTATATTCATATAGTCCGCTGCTTCTTTAACTGTGGTAAACACATGTACAGGACTTGGCATAATAAAATTGGGTTCTGCAGGTTCAACTGAGATTCCACCAGTCATAGGCATGGAATCGCCTCCATTGGATGGATTATGAGCATTAGTAATGCTATAGGAACCAATAGTTGCCCATGCTAAAGAAGCCACTAATAATATCTTTATCCTTGTTGTCATAACAACAATCTCCGAAAATAAGTTTTGTAAAATTATATTTATCAAAATGCACTCAACAAGTACATCCTAATTGATATAGGATTTCAAGTAACTATTTCTTATGCACCATAAATCCAGCTGCTTGTTGATTTGCCATGATTGTTACATCAGAGATTTGCAATCGTTTAGGCTGATTTGTTACATATAATACAACATCCGCTACGTCCTCTGGTTGAACTGCCTCAATACCGGCATATACAGATTTTGCTCGTTCCGCATCACCGTGGAAGCGTACTTCACTAAATGGAGTTTCTACGATACCTGGTTGGATTGTTGTCACCTTAATATCCGTAGCAATCGTATCCATGCGAATACCATCGCTCAAGGTTTTAACAGCGGCCTTTGTAGCACAGTACACTGCACCATTAGGATATGCGTAAATACCTGCAGTGGAACCCATATTTACGATATGGCCTTCATTTTTATCAATCATGAAAGGTAGTACTGCTTTTGTTACATATAAAAGGCCTTTCACATTAGTATCAATCATAGTCACCGCATCATCAACGGAACTATCTTGGAAAGGATCAAGCCCTTGTGCAAGCCCGGCATTATTTACAAGCACATCAACGCCACCAAAAGCCTCGATAGCTGCAGGAACCTTACTTTCAACATCCTCACGACTACGTACATCAAGAACTAACGTCTCAACACGCACGCCATAATCCTTGGACAAACGAGCCTGCACCTCAGATAGCAACTCAGCGCGACGACCAGAAATCAACACATTATCCCCATACTTAGCATACGCCTCAGCAATACAAAGACCAATACCAGACGTTGCACCAGTGACAAAAACATTACGAGCCATAAAAGCCTCCTCATCATCAATCCGTTCTATTCTAATAAATTCATTATACCATTATAAAAAACAAAAAACGCTACCCTACCACCTATAAACAACAAAAATAGTGTATACATAGGCGTAGAATGTATTTAAAAGAATACATAAAGTGGCTTATGGATTTAGGGATATGATAATAAAAAGAGGATACCCTTTCTGAAAACGACTTAGGTCACTATGGAGCCTTTCACTAATCCCTAAATGATATGCTGACGCATCTAGTATGTAAGGCAAAGATATTTGAGCTCTACTGTAGCTAGAAAATAAATAGGGATACCTATTCGAAGCCGCCTTGGGCGCTACGCGTACCACTCTTTCCATTCCCCCAAATGATATATTGACGCATCTGAAGGAAAAGCGCATAGAAATGAAAAAGGATTACCGTTCCGGAAGCGACTTAGGTCACTATGGAGCCTTTCGGGACGGTAATCCTTTGTAATCAGTTATATAGCTTTATTTCAGATGCGCCAACATATCATTTAACACTTCCATGCAATCCCCCACAATGCCATAGTTAGCGTGTTGGAAGATTTCTGCGTTTGGATCGTTGTTGATAGCCACGATTGTGTCAGCGCCGGAGATGCCGCTCACGTGTTGGATAGCGCCGGAGATACCAAATGCCAAGTATAGTTTAGGGCTTACAGTTTTACCTGTTTGGCCTACTTGGTATGGCAATTCAATCCAGCCTTTTTCAACGAGTGGACGTGTAGCGCCTACAACGCCACCGATAGCATCGGCTAGTTCATAAAGTTTATCGAAGTTTTCTTTAGAGCCCATGCCACGGCCACCAGCTACGATGATATCCGCTTCTTGGATATTGTAACCATCTTTGCTGAACGGAATGAAGTCGAGGCGCTTCATGCGAATGTCTTCAGGCTTGAGATCAAATTGTTCAATTTGGATACGGCCCCAGCTATCTGCAATACGTTCAGGCTTTTTGAACACGTTAGGACGTACGGAGCCCATTTGAGGACGATGGTTTGGAGAAATGATTTCCGCCAAGATATTACCGCCCAAGGCAGGACGTGTCCATTCTACAAGGCCTTCATTCGTATCTACCGTTAAGATCGTACAGTCTGCTACAACGCCATTTTGCATGCGACCAGACATACGAGGCGCCAAGTCACGACCGTTGTTAGTAGCACCAATCAAAAGGATATTAGGCTTATGGTCTTCAAAGAAGTCTGTTAACACCTTTGTATAACCATCAGTTGTATAGTATTTCAAAAGCGGGCTTTCAAAAACGTGAACGATATCGGCACCATGTGCTACGAGTTCCTCTGCTTCGGTTTGAACATTCTCGCCTAATAGCATAACTTGAACGAGCTGGCCCAATTCCTTAGCAATGCGGCGCGCTTGTCCGATCAGTTCATACGTAACCGGATGTACCACGTCATCGATGGTATCAGCTACGACAAAGACGTCTCTATATTCATCAAAATTTGTCACGGCCATTACCGGTCACCTCCTTTAGAACCTTCATCACCTTTAGCAGCTGCTACCGCCTTAAATTCACTAGGGGATACGCTTTCAACAGACGCAGCCCGTTGCACAGGGTCTTTTACATCTACACCCTCATCATTGTCCTCAGCTACCTCAACAGGTGCATCATTTGGCACTAATAGATGAGCAAATTTTTCTGGCTTAATATGGTAAGCCAATTCGAGAACCTTTTTAGCCCCTTCCTCTATGGATGGTAACATTTCTACCTTGCCGCGGAGAGGTGGTTGATATACCTTGCGCACACGCGTAGGGGAACCGTTAAGACCGATACGGCTTTCATCAATATGCGGCATATCGCGCAATGTAACGTGAGTAATAGTATACCGTTTCGCGTAAATAGAGCTCCAAAGACCTGGTTGGCGTGGCTCGTTGAGCTCAGCTGTGGCTGTAACCAACAACGGCAATGGAACCTCTACGATTTCATAGCCATTTTCATGTTGTCGTTTCACCACTGCTTTTTGAGCACCTTGATCTACGGATAGTTCACAAGCATACGTAGCTTGCGCCATACCGAGTTCCTCTGCAATTTGAGGGCCTACTTGTGCCGTATCGCCATCGATAGCCTGTTTACCACAGAAAATAATTTGGAACTGACGGTTCATAGTCCGTTGAATATGACGGATGGCAGACGCAATGGTATAGCTAGTAGCCAATGTATCGGCACCACCAAACGCACGGTCTGTAACGAGTACCGCATCATCAGCACCGAGAGCTAAACATTGACGAAGTGCTTCTTCTGCCTGTGGAGGCCCCATGCTGACAACTGTAACACGACTACCTTCATATTGGTCTTTTACCGCCAGAGCCGCCTCTAACGCATGCATATCGTCAGGGTTTACAATGCTAGGCAAGCCTGTGC